>JBDOMX010000885.1:0-5753 GCA_039831615.1 Planctomycetaceae bacterium | reverse complement strand
TAATTCTTCCGTGATCTCAAGCGACATACAAAATGTTGTCGCCGATTCGTTCTACAAGGGCCAGGTCACTTTTACCTGTTTTTCCAAACAACCCGTGAACGCTTACCGAAGATAGTCATCCGGTCCCGTGTTGTAGTCATCCATTTCCGGAAAATAACTGGCTGCCTCCGCGAATGATTCTCCTCCGTAGTCCTGAAGTGACGCGAACTGCCCTTCTTCAAATTCGACCTGTTCTTCAAACAACGACGGCATCACGATCGCCGCGATTCCGGCTGTCTCAAGATCTTTCAACATGTCAGGATTCGCATTGGACGGGCTCGCCGATGCGACGATCGGGTTCCTGAGCCTGAGACCCAGATGCTCTGTGGAAAGATCGATGTGCTTTTGCATGAATGGTGATCCGATGATGCCTTATGAGCGTGTTAACCGCCGCCTGAAAATCCTGTCTAAACGAAGCGAAAGCTGTTCCTGTTCATGACTGCCCGTCGCCTTCCACGCTGGCAATTTCACGTTCTATGCCAGCCATCTGTTCATAGAAATGCCACTGATCCCGGATATCTCCCTGAGCCAGATCGAAGAGGCGGTCGGCCTCCTGCGGGTTTGTACGGGCCAGCGTGGCAAACCTGGCTTCCTTCTGAGCGAATTCGCGAAATGACATGCGCGGCTTGTGGCTGTCCAGCTGAAATGCATATTGACCCTCGTGAGCGAGTCGAGGGTCATAGCGATACAGGGGCCAGTATCCGCTGTTCACCGCATCCTTTTGACGGGACATCATTTGAGACATATCAATGCCGTGAGCGATGCAGGGACTGTAGGCAATGATCAAAGACGGCCCGTGATAGGATTCTGCTTCTTCGAAGGCCTTGATGGTTTGATTGGGGCTCGATCCCATGGCGACCTTTGCCACATAAACGTGGCCATAGTCCACGGCGATCATGCCCAGATCCTTTTTACGAATCTGTTTGCCGCCGGACGCGAACTTTGCAATCGCAGCTCGAGGTGTCCCCTTGGATGCCTGACCACCGGTATTCGAGTAGACCTCCGTGTCGAGCACCAGGATGTTGACATCCTGATTGGAGGCCATGACATGATCGAGTCCGCCGAACCCGATGTCATACGCCCAGCCGTCCCCGCCGACGATCCAGACGCTCTTGCGAACCAGATGGTCAACTGCGGCCAGCAGCTGATTGCTTTCGGGAGTGTCCAGCGCGGCAAGCATCGGACGTAGCTGATCGATTCGGAGTCTCTGCTCATGAATTTCCGCGTCTGTGAGCTGGTTCGCGCCCAGAATCTGTTCCACCAGACCAACATCGAGTTGCATGCGAAGGGTCTGGAGCAGGACGCGAGCGCGAGCTTCCTGATGGTTCACAGCCAGCCTCATTCCCAGGCCGAACTCCGCGTTGTCTTCGAACAGCGAGTTTGACCACGCGGGTCCGCGGCCGTCGCTGTTGGTGGACCATGGAGTCGTCGGCAGGTTTCCACCAAAGATCGACGAACAGCCGGTTGCGTTGGCGACCAGAATGCGATCGCCAAACAGTTGTGTCAGCAGTTTCAGGTAGGGAGTTTCACCGCAACCAGCACGGGCGCCGGAAAACTCAAACAGGGGCTGAAGAAGCTGCAAGCTCTTCACCTGATCGTGCCGGACCACTGATCGATCGATTTCCGGAATTGAAAGGAAGAAGTCAAAGTTGCTGCGTTCGTCCTGCAAATGGTCTTCGATAGGCTCCATGTTGATTGCTTTGTGACGAGCAACTTCCTTGCTGCGCGCCGGACAGACATCGACGCAAACGCCACAGCCTGTACAGTCGTCGGGTGCCACCTGAATCGTCATCCTGTAGCCAGGGAGATCTTTGCCACTGGCTTCGAGCGTCTGAAATGCAGACGGTGCGTCGGTGAGTGCCGCCGGTTCGAATGCTTTTGACCGGATTGCAGCATGAGGACAAACAAAGGCACACAGTCCACATTGAATGCAGATGTCCGGATCCCATATCGGAATCGACTGTGCGATACTGCGCCGCTCGTACTTTGCCGTTCCAGTCATAAACGTGCCATCGACCGGCATGGCGCTGACCGGCAGTCGATCTCCCATGCCGGAAAGAATGATGCCTGTCACTTTTCTGACGAACTCCGGCGCATCGTCGGGAACGGGTCTTCGTCGGTGAAAATCGGACGTGACTTCGTGCGGAACCTCCACTGATCTGAGCTCGGTCAGGGCTCGATCGACGGCTTCGTGATTCTTGCGGATCAGACTCTCGCCTCGTTTGCCGTATGTTTTGTTGATCGCGTCTTTGATCCGCTCAACGGCCTCGTCCTTTGGCAGAATATCCGTCAAGGCAAAGAAACATGTCTGCATCACCGTATTGATGCGTCCGCCCAGTCCTGCTTCGCGAGCCAGTCGACCAGCATCGATCACAAAGAAATTCAGTTGCTTCTCCACGATCTGCTGTTGAGCTTCCTGGGGAAGCTGGTCCCACACCCGCTCAGGATCGTAAGCACAATTCAGCAAAAAGGTCGCCCCGTGATCAGCCACGGAAAGAACATCTCGACTTCCCATAAAGGGAAACTGGTGACAGGCAACGAAACCGGCCTTCTGAATCAGGTACGTCGCGTGAATAGGTTGGGCGCTGAATCGCAGATGGGAGACCGTGACAGCGCCGGCCTTCTTCGAATCGTAGACAAAGTAGCCCTGGGCATGCAGAGCTGTACTTTCACCGACGATCTTCACCGAGTTCTTATTGGCGCCCACTGTTCCATCGCTGCCGAGGCCAAAAAATACGGCTCGATGAACTTCAGCAGGCTCCGTATAACGCTTCTCATGCACAGGCAGACTCAAGTGGGTCACGTCGTCCGTGATCCCCACGGTGAAGTGCTGTTTAGGAGAGGACTGTCGCAGTTCGTCCAGCACGGCGTCAGCCATCGCCGGGGTAAATTCCTTAGACGACAGACCGTATCGGCCACCGATGACGTCCGGAACCTGACAGGCCATTCCCTTCGCACGACGCCAACGCTCAGCAAGCGCGGCCACAACATCCTGATACAGGGGTTCACCAACGGCGCCAGGTTCTTTGGTGCGATCCAGCACGGCCACATGTCTGACTGTCGCTGGAATTGAATCGACGAAGCGTTCCACATCGAACGGTCGATACAGACGTACCTTCAACAGCCCCACTTTCTCGCCGGCGTCGCAAAGGATGTTGACCGCCTCTTCCGCGGCACCCATGCCGGAACCCATCATCACCATGATTCGTTCTGCATCTTTGGCACCAACGTAATCGAACAAGTGATAAGTTCGACCGGACAGCTCGGCGAAGCGATCCATGGTCTGCTGCACCAGTTCAGAAGCGGCCAAATAGAACGGATTCGCTGCTTCACGTGCCTGAAAGAATACGTCCGGATTCTGGGCTGTTCCGCGAATGACCGGGCGGTCAGGAGTCAGGGCCCGATCACGAAACTCCTGGACATCTTTCAGATCGACCAATTGCCGAATCGCTGTATCCGGCAGCAATTCGATCTTGTTGAGTTCGTGTGACGTTCGAAATCCGTCGAAAAAATGCAGGAATGGGAGACGCGCTTTGAGAGTGGCGATGTGGGCGATAACGCTCAGGTCGTGCGACTCCTGCACGCTTCCGGAGCACAACATGGCCCAACCGGTTGTGCGAGCCGCCATCACGTCGCTGTGATCTCCAAAGATGGACAGGGCATGTGTGGCCACACTCCTGGCAGCCACGTGAAAGACTGCTGGAGTCAGTTCACCGGCGATTTTGAACATATTCGGCAGCATCAGCAGGAGTCCCTGCGACGCCGTGAACGTAGTCGTCAGCGCTCCCGCCTGCAATGAACCATGCACGGTTCCTGCTGCCCCGCCTTCGCTCTGCATCTCGATAACTTCGGGAACCGTGCCGAACAGGTTTTTGCGGCCACGCGTCGCCCACAGGTCAGCCAGCTCGCCCATGGGCGAAGCGGGGGTGATCGGATAGATGGCCACGACCTCACTCAAAGCGTAGGCGATTCCGGCGGCGGCCTCGTTGCCATCAATCGTCACTGCATGCTCGTTCATCAGGAACTCCTGGAAGGGGATGGGCTTTGCCGAAGCAATCTCGATGCCTGACTTCAGTGTTCTCAGGATTTCCACAATTTATCGGTGGCTGCCGACGCCCGAATTTCTCCGGGAACACTCAGAAGTGCGTCCAGTACTCACCTCCTTCTGCGTTGCAGGACAGCCGGTTCCTGCCATGCCGAAACAGCGGATTCCCGGGGGGTCTGCCCAGGAGGCGTCGAAACGATCATTGGCTGTGTTTGCCACCGGCGTCCGCCCGCAGATGGCCTGATTTCGGAATCACGTTTGTTCCGCCCTGTGAACAGTCAATCCTGTGGTGAGGGTTGTTTGCAGAAGTGGTTGTGGCAGATAATGAGTGGATGCTGATTGCGAACTCCGGAGGCAGTGCATGCGCACTTTCGAAAACGGCCAGCGAGCACTGATGTACGAACGGCGGGATTTTCTGCGGATCGGCGGCGGCCTCGCCGTGAGTGGCTCGACGCTGGCTGGCGTGACGTCGCTGCAGTCCGCGCCGGCAAAACCCGGCTTTGAGGCCACACTTAACATTGGCGGGGCGAAATCCTGCATCCTCGTGTATCTGCTCGGCGGCCCTCCGCATCAGGATATGTTTGACCTGAAGCCGGAGGCTCCTGCCGAAATCCGTGGGCCGTTTCAACCGATCGGGACCAGCGTGCCCGGGCTGCAGATCTGCGAGCACCTGCCCAGGCTTGCCGGTATCGCGGATTCGTGGTCGCTCGTACGATCGGTGACACAACGCAACAGCAACCACACACCGATGATCTACTACACGTTGACCGGGCGCCACACGGCGATCCCCCAGCGGGACAACGATGTTCGACCTCCGCAAGGAGATGACTTTCCTCACACCGGGGCCGTGATCTCAAAATTCAAACATTCCGACGCGTCATTGCCTGGTTATATCGCCTTGCCGGAACTGGCGATCCGCAGCAGCACGACAGGACAATACAAGCGCGCCCGCAATCCACTGCGGGGCGGCGGCCCCGGATTTCTGGGCGCTGAGTTCACTCCGCTTTCGGTCAATGGGGAACCCGGTTCGCGTGACGCAATTCCCGCGTTGAATCTTCCCGAGAGTGTGTCCGCCGGTCGGTTCGAACAGCGAGCGTCACTGCTGTCGCTGCTCGATGGCAAACTTCCGAAAGGCATGGAAACGCAGGCCATCCGCGATGTGCAGCAGCAGGCCGTGCAGCTCACAGGTTCGTCCAACCGCGGCAGACTCCAGGTCTTCTCGCTGGACGGTGAACCTGACGAGGTGCGTGAGCGGTACGGGCGGCATCGGTTTGGTCAGACGATGCTGCTGGCGCGGCGATTGACCGAGGCGGGAGTGCCCATGGTGGCGATCCACTTCAATCAAATGACTGTCTGTGACGGCTGGGACACGCACAGCAACAACTTCGAAGCATGTCGCGAGGAATTGCTGCCGATGGTTGATCAATCCCTGTCCGCACTGCTGCAGGATCTTGACCGGAGCGGGCGCCTGGGCGAAACACTGGTCGTCTGCATGGGAGAATTTGGTCGCACTCCGAAGATCAACAAAAACGCCGGGCGCGATCATTGGGGCGAGTGCTCGTCGGCTCTACTGGCGGGCGGCGGTGTCCGCGGCGGGCGCGTCATCGGAGCATCCGATCGGCATGCGGCGTATCCGATTTCCGACCCCGTGGATCCCGCAGATCTGCAG
>JBDOMX010000451.1:0-5754 GCA_039831615.1 Planctomycetaceae bacterium | reverse complement strand
GCGGGCGCACCTTCGGCCGCTGGATTCTCATCCTTGTGAATATTGCGGTCGCCGTGATGATCGCCGGAGGCCTGTGCATTCGATGGGCAATTGGCCGGCGGTCCTGAGGCCTGAGTCGTGTTTGGAAAGAGTATCAAGGTTGGATTCAGGTTTTGCTCGTTCGTCGACTCTCCTGCGGACTCCATGTATGCTGAACATGGCGGATGGCGACTGAATTTGTGCCAGCCCGACATCATGTGTTCAATCAGTGTTGCGTGCACCGTTGGTCTTACGGATTTGACAGACTGCCCAACGCTGCTTGACTCTCATCTGCCGCTCGCCTGACGACGGCAGCACCTGGTCACGATTTGCCTTGCCGAAGCGGGATTCTTGACCGGTGTGGTATTTTTCGTTCATGTTCTCCATCTGGATGCCACCATGCGAACATCACGAAGCAGCGCGCGGCGTATTCTCGTTCTGATCATCGCGTCGACGTGGTTGAGCTCCGACGCTGCGGAGACCACATCGCCAAAGCCGTATCGCGTCATCTTTAACTGCGATGGTCATGCGGTTGCCAAAGACGCGAACGGGGATCTCGACCAGTGGATCGAAAACCTGTTCGGACCACTCACTGACAGTCACGTGGACGCACTGTTTTGGTGCGACGGGGCGGGCGGCAACACGGCAAACTACGACAGCCGTGTCCTCGAACGGACCGGCGTGCGTGCGGGTAAGCCTCGAACGTACATTGATCGGTGGATTGACGAGGGCAATGACCCGCCCTTGATTGTCGTGCGCGAAGCAAAAAAGCGGAATCTGGACGTCTATTATTCATTTCGCATCAATGACATCCACGACTCTTTTATGCCGGATGAAATGCCGACATTCAAGACCGAACATCCCGAGTGGATGATTGGTGAGCGTGACTATGGTGGCGTCACGAGCTTCAAGTCTGCCCTGAATTTTGCGGTGCCGGAAGTCAGGGAGTTGAAGTTTCGAGTGATTGAGGAGTTGTTCAATCAATACGACTTCGACGGACTCGAAATCGACTTTCTCCGCAGTTCACCCTATTTCCTCCCGGGCACGGAATCGACCAACGCACACTTGCTGACGGAGCTGCTTCAACGCACCAGATTTCATCTCAATGAACGTGGCAAACAAAGAGACCGGCCAGTCTGGCTGGCCGTTCGCGTCAACGAGAGTCTGAAATCGTGCGCACTGGATGGTTACGATGTTTCTGCGTGGATCCGGCAGGGACTGGTCGACATCGTCACGCTCGGCAGTGGCGTGATGGATATCGAAGTCGAAGAATTCAAACAAATTGCTGCCAACAGTCGGACCCGCATCTATCCATGCCTCTATGGCTGGCCGAGCAAGTACAGTCCCATCCCGGCCGAACTGGCTGCTGGACTCGCCACGAACTACCACGCTCAGGGAGCCGATGGGATTTACCTGTTCAACTGGTTTCCGCACACGAATAATAACAGTGAAGCGACGGGCAACTACATGACCGGGTTAATGAAACTTCTGGGCGATCCCAGCGATCTTCTCCGCGGACAACAGCAACTGATGTTTGCAGCTGATCGAGGTCGACCGGAGAGATCTTATCAATACAACTGGCTGCACTGTGTGCTGCCCGCAGCACTGCCGACCAACGAACCGCTCACCGTCCCCATGCGCGTGTTTGCTGAGTTCCCGGAAGCCGCCACCCTGACCGTGCAGTTGCACATCCAGAATCTCGAGGACGACGATGACGTGACGGTTCATCTCAATGGCAAACCCGTTCGCGGATGGAGTTGCGGCAATCCACAGCGTCTGGACGCTGAAATCAGTGCCCAACAGCTTCAATTCGGTGTGAATCAGTTTGAGTTGCGTCTGGCAGAACGAAGAGCCGGCGCTCCGACTCCGCGGATGGTGACAGCGATCGAACTGCACGTGACGCAGCGTTGACGGCTCGTAAGAGCCGCGGTTTGCGATTGGCCTGCCTGCCTGTTCCCTGGCAGCCGCCGGATCATCAACTGTTCACCAGTAGACAGACGAATCGTCCAAAGCCGGTGATGCAAAGCGCGACGACCATTCACCGATTTGATTCGGTACCGCGGACCGATCAGCGTCCTGCCTGATTTGCAGCAAGCGGGCGTTATTGATGTCCGACAGGGCAGCCACATCCCATCCCTGGCAGGGGACGGGAATCCCGGTTGCGTCTCTATTTCTCTATTTGCGACCGACGATTTGCAATCGTGCGTGTGAGAGGTCACGATGGATCGGCACAGGATTGCTGTCGGTTTGTTCTGCCAGTGGTCTCCTGAACATCTTCTCACGATGGTTACAGCGGGCGAAACGATGAGTCTCTCACCATGGTACTGCCTGTGGATTCCCGTGTTGGGGATCATGCCATTTGCTGCCGGCCGTGCGGCTGACCCGGGCGATGAACGTCAAGCGACACCGGGAACACTTCGCGTCGCGAGCATCTCGTTTGTCCCGGAAAAATGGAACAAAGATGCCAATGTCGACCGCATGGAGCAGCTGATCGCTTCAGCAGCGAAGCGGGGCGCGAAGCTGGTTGTGACACCGGAAGGAGCGTTGGAAGGATACGTCGTCAATGAAGTCATTCACGCGTCGGACGAGAAAACTAAAACGGAACTGACCGAGCGATTTCAGGAACTTGCCGAGCCGCTTGATGGTCCGTACATCAAACGCATCGCGGCGTTAGCTGACCAGCTGAATGTGCACGTCATCCTGGGCATGCTGCTGCGAAACGACGAATCGACAACATTCAACTCAACGATTCTGCTGGGACCGGATGGACGGATCGTCGGCATGTATCACAAGACGCACTTTCATCAGGGCTACGATGTGAATCCACCTGGATACGCAGCGGGTGACGACTACCCGGTCTTTGATGTCGGGCCGGTCCGGATGGGCATGATGATCTGTTTTGATCGCCAGTTACCCGAACCAGCGAGGATGCTGACTTTAGGGGGAGCCAGTCTGATTGTCTGCCCTTCGTACGGCGGCACCGGCGACTGGAATACACGCATGCTGCAGGTCCGGGCCTACGAGAACGAGGTGTATCTGGTGTTCACTCATCCGAAACAGACTCTGATCATCGCGCCGGACGGGGAGTTGCTCGCGGAGAGCGAAGGCGACGCAGTCACAATTCACGACCTGGATCTCAGCAGGAGAACGCGAGGACGACAGTCACTGCGGAATCGACGTCCCAGTACCTACAAAGATTCGAAACTGCAGCGTTGATTTTTTTCCGGCAACATGTGCGTGCAGGTCATGCGGCACCGGGTGCTGATATTTCGTCTCAGGACCGTTCGAGCAACAACTGTCCTGTTTTGGCTGCTGATCATCACGGCGGAGCGTGATGGCTACATTCAATTCGCGACAGTGATTACTCGAACGGTCCTTAACCAGCACATGACACATGGCGAATTCACAGTCTCAATTATCTGCCCTCATTTTCCTGGCCGTCTGTTTCGTCAATTCGGCGAGAATTCAGGCGGGTGATCATGATGATGTCGTGGCCATCTGGGACTCTCGGCAGCCCGTCCCGACGACAGCAGAAGTCTCACCGCTCAAAAATGTCCGTTATCACGTCATTAAACAGCACGAACCTGACGCCGACGGCGGATACGGATTTTTGCATGGTGTGGCGCTTGCGTGGCATCGGGACAGACTTTACGCGTCGTGGGGACACAACAAAGGGCTTGAGAATACCGCTGGTGAAGAAGCGCGCGGTCGTGTCAGCAGCGACGGTGGCGAAACATGGAGTGATACGTTCGCGATCGATGCTGGCACCGATGGCATGGCCGTCAGTCACGGAGTGTTCCTGTCATTCCGCGGACAGTTGTGGGCATTCATGGGAGCGTTCCACGGAAAGCGGCAAAACGTTCACACACGAGCCTATCTGCTCAACGAAGCGTCGGGGAGCTGGGAGTTTCAATCAGCAGTGGTGCACGGTGGTTTTTGGCCCATGGAGCAACCCGTTCGCATGAATGATGGCAATTGGGTGATGGGAGGCTTTGTTGTTGGCGGTGGTCATCCGGCTGCTGTTGCTGTCAGCCAGGGAGACGACCTGCTCCGGTGGGATCTGGTGACGATCCCGCGGGCACCCGATCAAAAAATGTGGGGCGAATCGACCACGATCGTGGATGGGCCGCAGATTCTGAATATCGCTCGCTCCGGAGATTCTTCCGTTGCACTCGTGGCGTTCAGTCGGGATTTCGGTCGCAGCTGGACGCCGTCCCGGCCAGGGAATCTGCCAATGGCGAAGTCAAAGCCGTATGCCGGAAAGCTCAGCACCGGGCAAAGATATCTGGTCTGCACCACCACCGCTGATTCCGGCAGCAGGCGGTCTCCACTGACCATCGCCGTGAGCGCATCGAACAACTCAACATTCTCCCGCGTGTACCGAATCCGTGATGCCACGTTTGCGAACGGACCAGGCGACTCACACCCGCAGGCAAGGCTTTCGTATCCCTTTGCGATCGAACACGACGAATTCCTTTACGTCGGTTACTCCAACAGCGGGGGGCGACCGGGAATGAACATCAACAGCGCCGAACTGGCTGTGATTCCGATTTCTGAACTCCGTACAGCTCAGCACCAATGAGCATCGTCACCATTTGGACAATTGAGTCCAAATCTGAAAGCAGTCATCCAGTTACGATAACGAAACGGGCGCAGCGTCGACTCAGAAATGATGAGTCGCTCGCGGCCCGGCGTTTGACGACGTTGACATTGGCCGTGGTTCCACAGCAGTTGGTCAGACCACTTCGATCCCTCCGGAATCACTCATCCAGTGTCCTGTATCGACGTGCAGCAAGTGTCTACTGGTTTGTCAGGAACAAAGATGAGGATTCGCCGGTAGCTGGAGTCGCCAGACTTCAGGAAATGACCGAACATTCCAAATTCCGGCGAATCCGGCTACCCTGGAATTCAATGCTGACAAACCACTACGCTCCACTCTCACGTATGAAGACAACCGTCATGCAAAATCCTGTCCTGAGGTCACTGATCGTCTGCTGCGCAGCAATCATCGTCAGCATGACCTACGGCACCGCAATGGCCGATCAGCGACCCGACATCATTCTACTGATGGGTGATGATCATGGTTGGGATGAAACGGGCTACAACGGGCATCCACATCTGCACACGCCGGTCCTCGACGAAATGGCGCGAACTGGATTACGTTTGAATCGCTTCTATTCGGCTCATCCGACGTGTTCACCGACGCGGGGCAGCGTCATGACCGGTCGGCATCCAAACCGATACGGCACCTTCACACCGAACTACTCCATCCGACCGGAAGAAATCACGATTTCGCAGATCCTGAACGACGCCGGATATGTTTGCGGACATTTTGGGAAATGGCATCTTGGCCCGGTGAAATCAGCATCGCCAACAAGTCCTGGAGCGATGGGATTTGATCAGTGGCTGTCTCACGACAACTTCTTTGAATTGAATCCAACTCTGTCACGAAACGGTGGCCCCCCGGAACAGATTCAGGGCGAAAGTTCAGAAATCATCGTCCGCGAATCAATTCGATTCATCGAGAAAGCAAAGCAGACCGACCAGCCATTCTTCGCGGTGATTTGGTTTGGGTCACCCCACGAACCCTACAGCGGTCTCGAAAAAGACCTGGCGCTTTATGATGACTTGCCGGCTGCATATGCCAGCCAGCAGGTCAGCTTGACATCCAACGAGACAGGCCAGCCAACGCGACGACCGCGACGCGACGTGCTGCGAGAACGTTACGCCGAAATC
>JBDOMX010000689.1:0-5759 GCA_039831615.1 Planctomycetaceae bacterium | reverse complement strand
CACCAATGGTGTGAATCGTGATATTGAAGCCATTCTCGGCGGCCGGGAGGACCATCATGTTCAACGCTTCATGATCAAAGTAGAGCGAGCCCCGGTCCCCCGTGGTGAGATACGGTTCGAGAAGGGCTGCTTTTTGATTCTCAATAACGCTGTCCCCGGAGATCTTCAGCGTGTCGAACCAGATGTGCTCAGTCTTATATTTCTTTGAATATGCTTGCAACTTCGTGACCGCGTCTCCAGCCAGCGCGGGCGTGTTCACGTAATAGCACACGCTTAGTCGAATCGGAAACTCACCTTTCTTGTCAAGTGCAACAAACGCATCGTAGGCAGCCTCGGTGGAAAACGGAATCCCCATATCAATGGCTGCAGTGAATCCGAATTCGGAAAGTCCCTCTAGCACGTCAGGCATGCTGGCCATCATCGATTCTGCTGTGATTGCCTCAGTTGCGTTAAGCACGGGGATATAGGCAGCCCCCCCTTGATCCATCCAGAGAGTTCGCCCTTCTCGTTCTTCACATACTCGCCACCGGAAGGACTTGCTGTGTCATTGGTGATTCCCGCAACTTCATATGCCTTCGAATTGACCCACACGGAGTGCAGGGTGTGGTCCATGAGGAAAACCGGCCGGTCCGGTACAATCTTGTCGAGCAGCTCCTTCGAGGGTCCGTTGTCATCAAAGATGAACGACAAATAGGACGCTCCAAAGATGGTTTTCTTTTTTGGATTGGCAGCAGCGTAGGAATGTACCTTCTCGAGAACCTGCTCGGTCGAATCGGTGGTGCTTAGGATGAGGCCCGAGGTCGTTCCTGCGCCTGCAGCAATGTGGATGTGCGATTCGACAAATCCAGGCAAGACAAGGCGACCCTTCAGGTCGATCGATTCAGTGCCATCACCGACAAAAGCTTTGGATCCGGCGTTGTCGCCGACATAAACAATCTTGTTGCCGCTGACCGCAACGGCTTCCGCCCACGGTTGCTGCTCATTGACCGTGTAGATTTTTCCATTCGTGAAGACGAAGTTGGCCGGCTCGGCAATTGCCAATGCGGGAATTGCCATGAGTGCAAGGTTGAAAATGGTAGTTGTTGCGATGTGAAATCTCACGATGCGACCTTTGGATATGCAGTATTTTTGTTGAAAATGATACGATTGAGTCTATGGAGTAGTTAGTCGTCTGCCATTAGATATTGGGCCAAAGCGTGAAAGATGACGGAGTCTGTCATTCACTTGATCCGCCCCCGGGAATGAATCCACTTCTTTGAGTGGTAGTTTCGTCTTTCAATTTCTCTGTCACGACAGCCATCCAAGGCAGTCGTGTGAAAAGCTGAGTGTCTGGAGCCGGCGGCCGATAGCCCAGAGATCTGTGTGGTCTTATCGTGTTGTATTCCTGACGCCCCGCTCCGTAAGCACTTTCGCCTCGAACAGCGTATCGAAGATCTCCCGATTCAACAGCTCGTCACGCACCGTTCCGTTGAAGGATTCGATAAAGCCATTTTCCCACGGACTGCCAGGTTCGATGAACAGCGTCTTCACACCGACTCGTCCAAGCCACTCCCGGACTCTGATCGCCGTGAACTCCGGCCCATTGTCAGAACGAATGTGATCTGGAACGCCTCGACGCACGAACAGGTCACTCAAAGGCAGCTGCTCCCGTGACTTCCGGATGAACAGAACGACTGCTCATCCGCTTCAGTAGCGCACACTGTTCCTGGGGCATTTCCGTTCGTTACAACGTGGCCGCCAGGGATTGCCCCACATCATTGAGCAGTTTGGGTTGGCAGCACTTCGATTTCGGTCGGTCGCTCCCCCGCGCGAACACGCGTCACGTGATTCTGCTGAGCAGCGCGGGCAGGAACGCGAGATTGCCGGCATTCCAGATCCGGACTGAGCTGCCTGATTACAGTCCGCCGCGGCGAACTGTCTTGCGGCCACAAGGAACTTCAAAGAGCTGGAATACCTGCACTCCCACGAGCCAGCACGGGAAACGACAAAGGGTAAACTGCTCTAAAATACGAGGATGACGTCGAGCCCTGCGGTGAATTGACTTGTTGCCGTTCCTGTCATGCCACCATCTCGGTTGTCAAAGGGCCGTCCCTGACCGTTGAACCAGTCGTAACGCAACTCCGGACGAATGCGAACTGTTGGACACGGCTGCCAGTTCAAACCAACCGTGGCAGCATAGAATGATCCGGCTCCCGAGCCGTTAACATTGACACGTTGCCCATCGTCGTCTCGGAACCAGTCCAAGCGGGCCCCCGCTGACCAGCATTCATCGATCTGATGGAACAGATAGTTCGACAGGGAGTACCACTGATTGTTCTGCATTCCAGACACGGTGTTGCTGCCGAGAGTATTCTCGACAACGAAGGTGGTTCGATCCGTAATGTCGCAGGTCAGCACAATCGCATGGGAATAGAGATCCCCGGAATTACTCATAGCCCCATTTTTGGCCGTTCCATCTCCAAAGTCACCGGCAGTTGCATGATAAGTCAGACTCGTATTGTCACTGCAGTTCCATGACAGGCCACCGCTGAACATTGATGCATTCAGATAGTTCGACCATGAACTGTCCCAGCCGGTTGTCCAGGCAGCGTTGATCTGAATCGTGTCGCTGACGTCGTAATCCATCGCAACGCCGGAATGTGTTCCAGGCAATCCATAACTGAAGGCATAATTGTGTGAGTAGAAAAAGTTGTCGATTGCCTGAGCTGCCTCAAATCCCAGCAGTCCAAACGCGTAACCTGCGCGGAATGTGGCATCGCAAATGCCCAGCTCGCCGTAGAGCTGCGGAATGGCGGAGCCGTAATCCCGCGAACTGTTCCAGTTATGGTCCCAGCCCTGATCACCGGAGGCTTGGACGTCCGGTCCATCGGCTCCAAACACGTAATCAATGCGCGCTCCCCAATCGATGGTGTTCCGTTGCATATCCAGCGGCTTTTCGAGATAGACCCACATCTGATTCATCACCGGAACGTCGGACACATTATTAAACGAGAGTGGTGCGTTTCCATTTCTGGATCGATTGCCACCTGCATTCACAGTGGCACCCGCTGAGAGCCAGCCACCCAGCTCCAGCGGGCCGAAGGGCGAGTCGAGAATGCCGGGACTCGATCTGTTGTCGTCCACGCTGGCGTAATTGACATTCCAAGGAGTCACATCGGAGCCGTCCCGTTGTGATTGCCCGAAGGCATTCAGTGAAACCAATGACACCGTCAAAAAAACAGTGGTCGATGCCGTCAGGGGTTTCATCATGCCTGGCCTTCTGGGTGACACAGTCCGGGTAGACTGCAATACCACGCTCGTCGGCACGATTCATCTTCGTGCACGATTCGGAACCAGCGGTCCCGAAAACCCCTTCCAATCCGAATTGTCAGGGAATGAGATCCAGAGCAAGGCCGGACTCGTGCAGTCACCGCCTGCGATCACAACTCCCAAACTCAAAATCGCTGATACCGTTGAGTTGCACCGGGTTACGGCGAATTTCTGAAGGGTCGGACGGGCGTTCATGCAGAATCTGCCGGCCCATCGGCATTTGCCTCAGACTTCACCACCCCTACAACCGATATATTCGGACGGCACCGTAGAATCCCCACAACAGAGCAATTCTGACATGATCAAACTGTGTTCGATATTGCTTGTTGGCGGCATCCTGAATTTCGGAGCTACGGCGGTCCAGTCGCAAACGGCACCCACCGCAGCTGACCTGCAGGATGATTCCTGGGAAGGCATTGTGCGCCGCCTGGAAGCGGCGGAACGCACAAACCGGGATCTGACGCATCGACTGACTCTCGCCGAAAATGCTGTCTTAACACTGAGTCACCGCAACATAACGAATTCCGGCGACAGCGACGCGGTCGAGCCATTCCAGAGTCTGCAGCCCCTCGGTGGTGTCAAACCATCGCTGCTGGTCAGCGAGCCTTCTGTGACTGGAGGCTATGATACGCATCTCCAAACGATGTCTGCCGCGAATGTCCTGCAGGTAGGTGCATGCGGTCAGTGTGGTGGTGCTGCAGGATGCGGAGATCTGTGTGGCGAGGGATGCATTCGCTGTGGTGTCGCTGGCGGGAAGTCTCCGTGGCAAAAGGATGACTGGTCGATCGTGCCGTTCGGTACATTAACAGGGGAAGCCATTGCTGCTGAGACAGTGACGACGGCCCGCCCGATGATCCTGTACCTTGGAAGTCCAATTGCCGGTGCGAATCAGGAGCAGTTCACGGTTCACGGACAGACGACAGCACTGGGATTCAACTTCAGTGGTCCCGAAGTGTGCGGGCTGAAGTTAGGCGGAACTATTCTGTTCAATTTTCTCGGCGATCGGCCTGCGCTGAACCAGGCGACTCCGTTTTTCCTGCGCGGCTACGGTGAGCTGGCCAACGAGGACTGGCAATTCCGCTTCGGACAGCAGGGCGATCTTTTCAATCCACTCGACCCGACAACCGTGAACTTTGGCAGCCACAAGCAGGCCGGAAACGGCGGCGCGTTTCGTGGATCATTGCGAGCTGCCAGATTCATCAGGCCATGCAACGACGTGCAGTGCACAGTCGAGGCTGCAATCAGTCAACAGGCGGTGAACGATTTCATCATCGATCCACGCATCGTGGGAACAGACAACGGACTACCGAATTTCGAGGGACGAATCGCGCTGGGCATCGGCCCAGCGATGGGTGCACGCCGCGCATTTGAAATTGGTGTTTCCGGAGTGATCGGCGAGACGCGTTCGATTGGTCTGGCTCAGGTAGTTTCAGACACCTGGGGTGTCTCTATTGATGCAAGCTGGTCGTGCGAACGGTTCGGCGTGAACGGCGAGTTTCTAACGGGTGAGGCAATTGGAACCTACAACGCGGGCATCGGCCAAAGCCTGAATCCGATTACACTGAACGCGATCAACACGAAAGCAGGCTGGGGAGAGGTGTGGTTCAAGCTCACCGATCGACTGACATTTCATTCCGGCTATGGAATCGACGACCCGCGAGACGCAGATCTCGGACAGTTCCTGGGGCCGGCATCAGGGTTCGTCCCCGTCGCCGGCCAGCGATCCCGCAACGAAATCTACTGGACCAATTTGATCTGTGCCGTCAGTAAGAACCTCGACTTGGGCTTTGAAGTCAGCCACAGGGAGACGGACTACATCGCGCCAAGCATCTCGAACGAAGGCCTGGTCTATCACTTTCGCACTCGAATCCGTTTCTGAATCGAGCCGTCCATCGTTTGTCATCGGGGTCACACACGCAAACACCGTTGAATGTTGAAAATATCCATGCGATCTTTTGTACCAGGACTCTTCAACTGTGGTCTGTTGACGGCCGGGTGATCGTGGGGTTGCTGTGACCCTGGAACAACCTCTGGACGAGGACGGCAGGTTCGTGCCATTTCTCAGATATGCGTACTCTCATCGGGGCCTCAACGGAGTTCGCCAGAATCTGTCTGTTGATATGGGCATCGAGGATGTGCACTGTCAGCGTGGCGGCCTGGTTGGCCTTGCCGCGTCCTGGGTGGATCCTGCGAACGGGATGCTTCGCGACCAGTATATTCTGGAAACCTTCTACCGCATCGACATCACACCTCACACGCATCTCACGCCCGACATTCAGATCATCATTGACCCGGCCAACGCTCCGACGATGGATGCCGTAGCCGTCGCGGAACTTCGACTGCGGACATTGTATTGATCACACGGCCCACACTCCCACGATTCGAGTCGGCCTCGTAGCGTTTGGGCAACGATGCTGGAGCCACTCCTTCGAGCATCAATCGTTGAATTC
>JBDOMX010001147.1:0-5763 GCA_039831615.1 Planctomycetaceae bacterium | reverse complement strand
CGAAGTTACGTCGAAGTATTGTCTGAATCTTCGGCAAATCTGTCGTCCTCGTGAGTCATTGCTGATGAGATTGAGTCGTGTCCTGCGGTCGATACCACCTGTCCCGTTCCCTCTGCAGGAGAGAGACACTTTTCTGCAGCGTTTTTTGTGAATTCCTTGGACAATTGATCGGCACAAACTGCCGATCGCTCAGCGGAGAAATTGTAACGCGTTGACCACACCACACTTAAAGCGTGCCTATATCAAACCGCGGTGCCGGAAAGAGATCATAATCGATCTTGACCGGTTTTGGAGATCTTCGTAATTTCCCCACAGACGCGACGAGTACAACAGTTCTGAATCAGTTCGAACCACACGAATCGCCCCCGGAAGTAGCTTGAGTCCTCCGCCCCCCGTGGGATTCGCTGCTTCCGGGACATATAAGGGTCTGATGCTTCGGCATCGGACCCTTTTTTCGTTTGCCCGGCGAAGCTGGCAAATCCTGTCAAACGTAATTCGGAACAGCAGTCGTCGAGGCTGCGTCGACCGCGACTCGAAACACCTCGGGCTCCGTCACACGCATGCCGAACCAGGGCCGAGTGTATCTCGTTGGTTTCAGCAGTTCGTGCCAATCGTGTGCGGGTGCCCACTGCCGCTCCGTTCCAGTTCGATGGTGCATTCTGCGGGAAACGCCGATTCACCGTGCCACTCGAATCGGCAATGAGAATACAGACGCTGCGGCCCGCGATCCCCCATTGCATGCGTGTTGGCCTGCAAATAGGTTGCGACAACCTGCGTACGTCATTGCGCAGCTGCGTGACTGAGAACTCGATCTGCGGATTGCCATGAAGACAATTGTCCTCCCTGCTGTTCTGTGGCTGGCCACAGCCGCGTTGACTGACGAACTGTGCGCGCAGCCGACTGACAACTATCGCACCTGGGCACTACAGCACGTCGAGCCTTCAGAGGTTCGGCGGATGCTCGTGGAGTTGATGGGGAACAGCAGTCCGGATGTACGAATCATTGCAGACGACGAGCGGAATGAACTGCTGTTAATGGCACCAGTGGCGACTCAACGTCTGGCGGAACAACTGATTGAGGAAGTCGACCTGCCGGGGAGTGAGCCTCCTTCTGCGGACAACCAGCCGGTCCTGCGTACTTATACTGTTGACCATGCCAGCCTGAACGCTCGACTGAAGTTATTGAGAAAGGCGCTCGGCGAAAACGCACGTATTTCGGTGAATCGCCGCCACGGACAGATCGTGATTGTGGCAATTCCTCGAGTCCATCAGCTGGCTCAGACGCTGCTGCAGTCAGGAAAAGATGCTGCCTCCGGCTCCGTCGACACTCGCGTCCGACCGCAGTCACCGAATTATGACAAACCGGTTCGTGTCGGCGAACCTTCCGCATTGTTTCCGACTCCCGGAACTCGGCCGGTCGGCGGTGGCCGGGTCAAAATCGTGCATCAGATCCAGCACTACTCTGCAGACAGGTTTCGCGCGGCACTGAAGCGACTGCTCAAGGATCAACTGGACGTCCGCGACGACGGAACCGCTCGTTACACCTCAGCGACTTCCGGAATGGTCAACCTTCGATTCGATGCAGAGGATCAATCGTGTGAACTTCAGGGTGATCGAGAAATCGTCGATCAGTTTCTCACCCTGTTTGACTGGTTCGAACGTGTGCGGGATCGTGCTTCCGGCGAGTCAATCCATTTCGTACCACTTCGGAATGTTCGACCGGATGTCCTCAATCGAGCGATTCACCTGTGGCGGGAATCATCAAAGACTCGGGAAGTACTGGATGGCAGTCAGAGCTCTCACGAACGGAATCAACCTGTTCGAAGAGTCGCCTACGCACCGCAGGACCCACCCGTCAGTGAAGGAACCGCAGAGTCTCCGGTCGAAGCGGAAGCGCAGGAAGATGATCTTCGACCTCCTCTGTCCGGGGTATCGGTGCAGCCGTTTCCGGGGCTCGACGTCCTCGCCATTCAGGGCAAAGAAGCGGATGTCGAAGAACTCATTCGGATCATCCGTGAGATTGAACGCCTGAGTGATGAATCCGCTCCTGAGATTGAGCTCTACTTTTTGAAACATGTCCAAAGCGGGGGCCTCAGCACATTTATCCGGGACATCGTCGAGGAGTTGACAGAACCATTGCAGGGCCGAGTCGCCATGGTTCCGATCGCCAAACCCAATGCCCTGTTGATCATTGGATGGGGGGAGGCCGTCGAAGCGACCAAAAAACTGATTGACCAACTGGACCAACCGGTCTCGCCGGACCGCGACATGAAAATCTTCCCGCTGGAGAATGCGGGCGTGGCTGAGGTTGTGACGGCTTTGCAACAGGCGCTGGATCGAAACGGTGGACTGGCTCCAGGAGTCGCTGTGACTCCGAATCCTCGCACCAACAGTCTGATCGTCTACGCTGCTCCTCGTGACATGCAGGAAGTCGCAAGACTGATCCGGCACCTCGATGCAGATTCATCGGCGTCCGTCAGTAAAGGACGTATGATTCGCCTGAAGAATTCCCTCGCGACCGACGTCGCCACAACGGTGACCGCTGCCATTGCAGCTGCCGCCGGCGAAGGATCCGGACGGCAGGTTTCCGAACTGGAAATGCTGCTGGTCCAGCCGGACGGACGAGAAATCATTGCTTCGGGGATCCTCAACGATGTGACGCTGACACCTGACGCGAGAACAAACACGATCTTCATTACGGGGCCGGAGGGAAGCCTGACACTCGTGGAGCGTTTGATCGAACATCTGGACGAGTCGCCGGCAGCTTCCGCCGTGATCAAGGTGTTTGAAATTGCCAATGGAAATGCGGCCGACCTCGTGATTGTCCTCAGGACATTATTTCCGGTCACAGCGGTGGGTTCTGGTGTTCCGGCACTGGCGACCGCCGAGGGAGAAACCTCACTGGTCCCGGTGAGATTCTCCGTCGATGCTCGTACAAACACGATTATTGCCACGGGGACATCCAGCGATCTGCAGGTCATGGAAGCACTGCTGATCCGGCTGGATGAAGTGGCCTCGCAGGAACGCGTGAATGAGGTTTATCACCTCCGCAACACACCGGCCACAGCGGTCGCTCAGGCCGTCAACGATTTCCTGCAGAGCGAACGAATTGTCAATCAGGCCGCACCCGGTCGACAGAACCTATTTGAACAAATTCAGCAGGAAGTCGTTGTTGTCCCTGAGATCGTTCGGAATCAGCTGATTATTAGCGCGACACCTCGATTCTTCGATCAAATCATGGAACTCGTCGAAAACCTTGACAGTAAACCGCCACAAGTGTTGATCCAGGTGATTCTGGCAGAGGTCCTGCTGGACAACTTCCATGAACTCGGAGTCGAACTGGGAATTCAGGACAGTTTGCTGTTTGACCGCAGCCTGCTGGGCGATCTCGTACAGACAACCGTGAGCAATGCGCTGTCGACCCCGGCCGGAGTCGTCACAACCACGCAACAACAAATTGTTTCCGCCAGCAATACACCAGGCTTCAACTTCAACAACAATCCGCTGGGAAACAGCGGAAGCACACAGTCGCTGGGAACCGCCGGTAATGTCGGCGGACAGGGACTGTCTTCTTTCACCGTAGGACGGACGAACAGTGAACTTGGTTACGGCGGGCTTGTCCTCTCAGCCAGCAGCGAGAATGTGAGCCTCCTGTTGCGGGCACTGGATCGAACCGGATCTGTGGAGATTCTCAGTCGCCCCCAAATTATGACGCTCGACAACCAGGAAGCGTTTATTCAGGTGGGACAGAGTGTTCCACGGATTGCCAGCAGTTCGGTGACACAGTTTGGCCAGGTCAACACCGTCGAGGACACAGAGGTTGGTCTGCTGCTGGGTGTGATTCCACGCATCAATCCGGATGGCACCGTCGTCATGCAGGTCGATGCCACAAAATCTGAGGTGGGCCCGGAAGCACAGGGGATCCCGATCTTTGTTTCCACCGAAGGAACGGTCGTGCGATCACCGCGCGTGAATATCACCAGCGCTCAGACCACGGTGAGCGCCTCCAGTGGGCAGACGATCGTAATCGGCGGACTCATTACCACAAACAATACGACTGAACACCGAAAGGTTCCCTGGCTGGGAGACTTGCCTGCGCTGGGAAAGCTGTTCCGTTACGACTCCTATGCCAATCGTCGCACGGAACTGTTGATTATTCTCACGCCCCACGTTGTTCTCGGACGGGGTGATGCTGACTACCTCAAACAGATCGAAATGTCGCGAATGTCGTGGGTGTCATCCGATGTCTTTGAACTCATCGGCCCCGGCTCCCATGTTCATCGTCTGGGTAATGACTCCGGAGTCGAAGTCATTTATCCCGACGCCACACCGGGGTTGCAGGGTTCTGTTCCGGCGATTCCGCCTGCACTTGACTCCGGACCCAACGCGATCGATCCGGTACCAATGGACTCAAGTCTCATTCCAAACAATGAGCTCAATCCTGTCGGGTCTCGGGATGAGTTTTCGATCGAAGGTGCTCCCGAAGGATTCTCCACCGAGTTAGATCAGGTCATCTATCGCAAACCCACCAGTGATTCTGATTCGAGCAGAACGACATCAATCGAGAAGCAGCCGGCGGCGGCTGACCGACGCGAGGAAAAGAAGAATGGTCAACGTTTCTTCGACTTCAATCGGAGGCGACGTTGATGAAGGTTGACGCATCGCACAAGCTCTCTCATCAGTGCCTTCATCGACTAATGATGCTGTGTTGCTTCTTTGTGACGATGACGGGTTGCACCATTTTTGAACCCAACATCGCACAGATGTTTAAGAAAGAACCTGAGATCCAGACACCGCATCAGATGATTCCGCTGTGGACCGACACCGTCCTGCATCAATCAGGGAAAAAGAGCGTGCGAGGATGCGGGGGCCGGTTCATGTTCTACACCGGGGACAGCAAAGAAGGCATCCGTGTTGAGGGAGCTGTGACGGTCTATGTTTGGGACGATTCCCGATCCAGTCAGCAGCGCAAACCTGACCGGAAGTATATTTTCCCGGCCGAAAATATTCAAAAACATTACAGCAAGTCCAGGGTTGGTCACTCGTACAGCTTTTGGATTCCCTGGGATGACGCCGGAAGTGACCGCGCTGAGTTATCTATCGTGACAAGGTTCATTGGTCGGGATGGTACTGACATCACGACGCCGGCGTCGAAAGTCATCTTACCAGGTCCCATCTCAATGCCGGATGCTCAAATGGCAACGGGCGATCAGAACGACGGAGATGGCGAGGATGCAAATAACGAAGGCATTCAGCAGGTCTCATGGGACAGGAAACAGCGAAGACGGTCGAGTGTCCGTCGAACGCTTCGTTCATCGGTGATTCAGGTGGGCCCGGGTTTTGTCAAACGAAACCAACAATCTCAAACGGACGGCTTGTCAGCGTTCGATCTGTTCTCAGAGCCCGACATGACACAGCCGCACAAGGACAACGGCGACGCGTCGATGCACGACCTGCCGACATCAGATGATTCCGATGTCGATGGGAATGCGGAAGAGGCAGAAGCCAACCTGTTCAACGGGACCGCTTCGGCTCGACGCGCAGCTCGTTTGTTACGGTCCCGATTCCAGGCTCGAAGAGAACGAGTAGCTCAGCGATCCGCTTCTGCCGCGGGGACTCAACCGTCCCTCGCAACAGAACGCTAGAATCCATCGGTGACAGAGTCACTTCAAAGCCGCGATTCGTCGCAATCTGACTGAGCGGTTCTGACAGAGTTGTCCTGAACGGAAGCCGAATTCCTTCATTTGCCAGTGGCTCAAAAGCA
>JBDOMX010001097.1:0-5766 GCA_039831615.1 Planctomycetaceae bacterium | reverse complement strand
GGAAGCCTCGCTCGTTACTCTGCAAAACGGGTTCATCCTGGAGTCCCTGTGACCATTTCTCATTCATGGCCGGATCCGCCGGAAGCCCGAACTGGACCACAAATCCTGGCACAACGCGGAAGAACCCGGAGTCGTCAAAGAATTGATCCTTGATCAGTTGATAAAAGCGATCCGCGCCAATCGGAGCCCACTCCCGATTTACTTCAACCAAAAATTTTCCATGTGTCGTGATAAACTCGGCCTGATAGATTCCCTTTGCTGGCACGCCAGCCGGGGGCAGTCCGGCCAATGTCGGTGGCGTCGTGTCATCCGTGCCGGACATGCATCCGATCACCAAACAACAGGTCGTCAGTGAAATCAACATCAATCGGGACATGGCGAAATCCGGGTGTAGAGAGTCATTGCAGGGGCGGTGGAGGGTTTCAGCCGCGAATTCTGTGTGGAATCGCTGTCGTACTCAAGAGCCGCAGCTCGTTTTTCCCGGAGCACGAATAATAACCTCAACAATTTGATGTCAACGTCTGCCGTGCGAGACGGAACTGTCTGCTCTGGGATCTCAAGGAGCCATCGATCATGCCCAAATTAACTGACACCAGCGAGATCCCGGCACGTGAATGTTGTATCGCCAAACGGATCAGCCTCGCTACACTGGGCCGTGTCCCCGCCCTGTTTTTTCTGTCCGCAGTCCATCCTGAGTCCGCAGCATGGTTCGAATCGTCATTCTGCTCCTGATCGTTTCGCCGAACGCAGGTCAACTGGCCAGTGCCGCTGATCCGATACGCTGGTCATTTGACGAAGCACTGCCGGTCGCCGTTCACGGTGAGCTGCAGCGAGCCACTGGTCACCTCCAGTCACCCGCGTATCCTGAGTTTGGCGTGGGCAATCACGTCCTCAGGCTGTCGACCCCGTCCTGGATTCAGGTCCCGGACCCAGGTGACCAAAGCGCATTCGACTTTGACAACGGCGACGAAATCACACTCGAAGCCTGGGTGAATGTCAGGACGATCGCCGAGAATGCCTATCTTGTTGGAAAAGGACGATCGGCCGGATCGGGCGCAAATTCGCTCAATCAAAACTGGGCTTTGCGACTGCGAAAATCCAATGGAAAAGTCTGTCTGAATTTTCTCTTTCGCAGCCGCAGTTCAGACGATCATCCGGGTGACTGGCATCGCTGGACGTCAACACAGGGATTTTCCAACGGCAGTCGCTGGCATCATGTGGCCATCAGCTACCGATTCGGTGAGCCCGAGAGTGTTCGCGGGTTTGTCGACGGGAAGCGGGTCACGGGCAAATGGGACATGGGCGGTGCCACTGTGCAGCCGCCGGTGGTTGACAACGATGATGTGTGGATTGGATCCGCCATGGGAGGTGTCAAATCCAACTCCCTGGATGGCGCGATTGATAACATCGCGATTCATCATCGAGTCGTTCCCGAAGCCGAACTGGTGTCGCGATTTCAATGGAATCCGCCACCGGTTGAGCCGCCTGAAATGCCACCCGGTCAGGTGGTCGTGCAGTTGTTTGGGCCTCTGCCGTCTCACACAGAGATCCCGGCCGCGACCGATTCTCCCCTCACTCAATGGCACCAGGACGCTGCGGCATTCGTTCGACTACCACACAAGTACGATTCCTGGGGCATCCGGGAAGACTGGGGTGAAACGGTGCTGGTTCGCGCCTGGGCCGACATCAGTCTGCCCGCCGGAGAGTACCAGCTGCTGGCACGTTCCCGCGGCATGTCCTGTCTCAAAGTCGACGGCGAGTCACTGCTCGTGACACCCGGGCAACGCAACTACAGCAGCGCTCACCACACCGTGAGCGATTTGCCGACCGTGCCAGTGCTCGGCATGAGACCTCATGCCATGAGCGATAACGAAAAGATCGTGCCGTTTCACAGCGACGGCGGTGTGCATCGATTTCAGTACGATATGATCGTGGGCGGTCCCCAGTATCGCGTTGAGTTTGGAGAAACCTGCCTGGCAATCGCACACGGTGACGGCATGTTTCATCTTCTTTCGGGAGGATCTCAGTATCCTCTCACAGACGAAGGCTGGCAGTCTTATGTGGATCATCAATCGGCGGAATTGAGCGAGGCAGACACTGCTGTGCGCCGCACAGCCACTCCGGATGTCGCTGCAAAATGGTCAGCCCGACACCGGCAGGCGAGGAATCATCTGCTCACGCAGTCCGCTGCGCAGTCGATTGATGAATTGACTGACCGCGGTGTCAACGATGCTGAGCTGCCACCACTCATCGACGACTATACATTCCTGCGGCGAATCTTCATTGATACCGTTGGAGTTCCGCCGACGCTCGAAGAAATCAGTGCCTATTTCGACACGACAGGCGCAAACCCGGACCCGCGCGGTGCTGTGGTGAACCGTCTCCTTCAGGATCCTCGCTGGGCCGACAACTGGGTGGGATACTGGCAGGATGTGTTTGCGGAAAACCCAAATCTTCTGAAACCGACACTGAACAACACCGGTCCGTTCCGCTACTGGATCCACGAGGCACTCACCGACAACAAGCCGGTTGACCGATTCGCCACGGAACTGATCATGATGCGTGGGAGTACCTGGGGCGGCGGTGCTGCCGGATTTGCTGTGGCATCGCAGAATGATGTACCGATGGCGGCGAAAGCGCATGTGATCAGTTCGGCGTTTCTGGGCATTAACCTAAAGTGTGCTCGCTGCCACGACGCGCCGTACCATCCGTGGAAGCAAAGTGATCTTTTCCAGCTGGCCGCAATGCTGGATCGCAGGACACTTAATCTGCCTCCCAGCAGCACGGTCCCGGCCGCCTTCTTTGACGAGCAGGAACGCGAGTCCCTGATCGAGGTGAGTCTGATGCCGGGCGCGGAGATTCCGTCCCGGTTTCCGTTCGCTGAGCTCACAGCTCCCGTTGACGAAACATTACTGCTGCAACCGGACGACACACGCGAACGACTGGCCCTGCAGATCACGTCATCGCGCCGCTTTGCAGAGGTGATTGCCAATCGCGTCTGGAAGCGATTGATGGGAACTGGCCTGGTGGAACCCGTCGATGACTGGGAAGACCAGCAACCCTCAGATCCGGAACTACTGGCGACGCTGACGGACACCCTGATCAGGCTGAACTATGACCTGAAAGAATTTGCTCGGGTGATCTTTTGCAGCCAGGCTTACCAGCGACAGGTCATCGATGATCTGCAGCAGGCTCCTTCGATTGTTGCCCCGTCTCGCCGCCGGATGTCTGCCGAACAGATCGTCGATTCCGCGTTTCACAGTGTTGGCAAGAGAATGAAAACAGAGCAGCTGACGCTCGACGTGGAGGGAACTCTGCCGGCAAATCGTTTTCTGAACTTCGGATTCCCTCAACGTGCGTGGGAATTCACCACACTGGCCAACGAACGCGACCGACCCAGTCTGGCTCTGCCACGAGTCCAGGCGGTCATCGACGTGCTCAAGGCATTCGGCTGGAGGAACTCACGGCCCGAACCTGTCTCGCAACGGGAAGAGACACCTAACCTGATCCAGCCCGGCGTGCTGGCCAACGGAACACTGGGTGTGTGGTTGACGCGGCTGACGGATGACAGTGGACTCACACGACGGATGCGGGAGGATCAGACGGTCGACGAACTGGTGGAGCAGCTTTTTCTGGCGGTCCTCACGCGGCCGCCGACATCTGCTGAGAGATCTGAATTCGTCGCACTGCTGTCACCCGGCTACGACTCCCGCCTGATTCCCACAGAGGACCTTGTCGATCCATCGGAGCCACAACGATTCCGTTACGTCTCCTGGTCGAATCATCTGAACTCGGAAGCGAACGTGATCAAGGTGCAGATGCAGGAGGCCGTGCGCCAGGGGCCGCCGCCGACACGATACCTGACAGCGGACTGGCGGCAACGGGCCGAAGATGCCGTTTGGTCGCTGTTGAACAGTCCGGAGCTGATCGTGGTTCCATGACCATCCACTGCCTGGAATCACTGGAATTGCGTAAGCCAATCAAGCGAATGTGAGAGTAGTAGAATGGATCGACGACGATTTCTGCAAACATCGACGACGTCGTCGGTATTGTCTGTCGCATGCGCGTCGAGTCCTGCCGCGGTTTCCGAGTCCTCCCCGCCGGGCACCGCTGAACACTGCATCATGATCTGGCTGGGTGGTGGGATGGCTCAGATCGACACCTTTGATCCCAAACGGATGGGCGATGCCAAAGCGGGAACGGCGGGGTCCTACTATCCGGCGATAGATACCGCGGTCGATGGTGTTCAGGTTTGTGAGCATTTGCACGGCACCGCCAGCATGATGGATCGCATCACCGCACTCCGCACAGTTCATCACGACGTGGTGGACGAACATGCGGCCGCGACCAATCGCATGCATACCGGGCGAACGACCAGCGGAACCGTGCAGTATCCCTCGCTGGGATCCATCATTGCTCATGAGCGAGGGGCGGTTGAACCCGGCATTCCGGCTTATCTGCTGATTGGTTATCCCAATCTGACGCGTGGTCCTGGATTTCTGGGCCAGCAGGCTGGATTCGTCTATCTGACTGATGTGGAGACTGGCCCAGCAGGACTCGCTCGTCCGGCCGGCATCGGCACAGTTCGACAGGGAAGACGAGAGCGACTGCTCAACACGGTCCGCCAGGCAGGTCGCGACAGATTCAAGGCAGATCGGCTGTTTAACGAGTACGATGCTGCCGTCGCCGAAAGTCTGCGGCTTTCCAGTCCTCAGTTCATGAAAGTTTTCGATCTGAAACGGGAACCGGATACCGTGCGAGAGTCGTATGGCGATGCACTCGGCCAGCGGCTCCTGTTGGCTCGACGGTTGTGCGAAGCAGGCACTCGCTTTGTGGAAGTGTCGCACAACATGAACTTTCGCAACGGGACCGGCTGGGACACTCATAACGATGGACAGCTCAACCAGCACCTGCTGATTCAGGAACTGGATCAGGGACTGACGACGTTGATGCAGGACCTGGAATCCCGCAACATGCTGGACAAAACTCTGATTGTCATTAACAGCGAATTTGGGCGGCCGGCTCAATTCGATTCAGGCGGTGGCCGCGGCCATCACTCAGAGTGTTTCACGGTCGTGCTGGCCGGGGGCGACCTGCGGCATCAGGGAGCCTGGGGGACCAGCGATGAACTGGCGATGAAACCAGTGGAGAATGCAGTCAGTGTTCCGGATGCTTTTGCAACGATCCTCGCCTGTCTGAAGATCGATCCAACGAAGCAACTCTTCGACGGCGACCGCCCGGTCCCCATTACCGATCAGGGCCACCCGATCAAACCACTGCTGACTTAGCAAAAAAGGGGGCGGGAGTCTTTTCTGGTGGAGACCGCGTGGTTCGCACGGTTTCTTCCAGGAGATTGGGTGTCGAACAGGTGTTGCCGACGGAGAAAAGACTCCCGACCCCTTTTTCGCGCGACCACACATTGTTCGAAAGACATGGCAATGCCTCAGTTTGACTGCCCGGAATGTGCGGCCTCACTGGATTCCTCGACGTCCTCAGATGAGTGTCCCTTCTGCGGCGCGGGGTTGGGAAGCATGCCAGCTGACGGATCCACCATCGAATTCCGCAACAGTCATACCACTCTGGCGATTCAGGACGGTGGGTTCTTTTCGCTCGACGATCTTCCTGTGAAATGTCATATCGATGTGATTCAGGACGATCGTCAGACGGCCATTTTGAAGATCACCGGTGGCGGGCCACGGTCCACCTCCCTGCTCATATTTGCGGTCGTTTGGAATGCGATCGTGTGGCCGGTGTTCATCATCTTCG
>JBDOMX010000113.1:0-5767 GCA_039831615.1 Planctomycetaceae bacterium | reverse complement strand
GCGCCTGCAACGTGTGATCGATGCTTTGGACACAGGGCAAGTGTTGCCGCCGCATCGTTGTATCCTGCACGATGCGCCGGACGCGTGGCCGGTTGTTTGGCGGCATGTTCTGGCGAAGCTGAATATTGTTGAGCCGCCGGGTCACGATCCTCATGGTGCCGACGGGTATGCACTCCACGCGGCACAGACCGTTGTGCTGGGTGGCGACATCAAAGCCATCGAACAGGACTCGACATTCCGCTATGTTCACACTCGCAGCGAGTCCGTCGCCGTCGAGTTTATCACCGCTGCCTTGGCGGGAGCTCTTGATGAGCTCTCGACCACCGTTATCTGCTGTGAAGACGATGACTTGGCCGTGCGACTCGACGCGTGTCTCAGTCGAGTCGGTCTACCGACCACCGGCGCATCGGTCTGGTCACGCGCACACCCGGTACTGCAAGTCTTGCCGCTTAGCCTGGCCCTTTGTTATGAGCCGGTTGATCCGCAAGCGCTGCTTGATTTCCTGACGCTGCCCATCCTGCCGGTACCGAGAAAGGCCGCCACGCGATTGGCAGAAGCATTGACAGAGGAACCCGGTTTGGGAAGTAGTCAATGGGATAAAGCCATCGATGAACTCTGCGACGAAGAGCATGACTCTAAAGGTAAACTCCGAGAGCGACTCAATGCCTGGCTTCTCTTCGACAGAATTTCAAAGGGCGACGAGATTCCGTCACGCCTCATTCGCTCTCGCTGTGGCATGGTTGCCCAGTGGGCTTCCGGGCGCGCTTCATCGCTGGCGAAGGATGATGAATCGAGCCCCGAATTGATCGCGGCATTACAGGTTGCAGCCGGACAGGCGTCACTGCTGGGCGAGTTGGCCGAGAGCCAGGGGATGGCGTTGTCGGAGCCGCAATTGGCACGCCTGTTGGAAGAAGTTTTGGCAAATGGCGTGGAATCAACGTCGTGCGTCGAAGCAGATGGCGGTCCCATCCGAGTTCGATCGCTGGCCGAAATTGACGGGGCCTGTAATCGACTGATTTGGCTCGGACTTGGTACGGGGGACGCCGCAGGGTGCCGCTGGTCAACGGATCAGTTGCGGGAACTGCAAGCAGCCAGGATCGACGTCGATGACGGGAGCCAGGTGCTTACCTCGCTGCGTTCTGCCGAGGCACGTGGTTACGGCTACGTGAAGGGATCATTTCTCGCCGTGCTCCTGCCGCAGGATCTGGCGAAACGATGGCATCCGATCTGGCTCGCGATTCGTGCATTGTTGCCGGAGAAGGACATTGAACAGCCGCCTGTGTTTGAAGACCTGATCGCATCTGGTGCTGTGGACGCACTCGCCCCATTCACATTTGAATGTCGGGACGTGGAGATTGAACCACCGCAGAAGCCGCGCCTGCTGTGGAACATTCCGGCCGACCTACTCTGTGATCGTGAAACGGTCTCGGCGACGGAACTCCAGGATCGACTCGGCTGTCCGCTGAAATGGACATTCAACTATCAAGCGAAACTTCGTCCCAGCACGATCGCCGAACTACCCGGTGACTTCCAGCTGAAAGGAACGTTCTGTCACAGCATTTTTGAGCGAGTTTTCGGTGGGGGTGGTGACTTGCCAACGGTCGACGAAGCCGTGGCCCGCGTCGCGGCCGCATTTGACGAGCGACTTCCCCGCGATGCCGCCCCGCTCGCTCAGCCCGACAAGTATTTTGAACGCGAACGACTACGCGGCGAAATGGAGAACGCGACGCGGGTGCTCGTCGGCACGTTGGCCAGTGGTGGGTATCGAATCACTGGGATCGAAGTCGAGCTTTCCGGCGAGGCATTTGGAAAACCCTTGAAGGGTTGGATCGATTGCGTTGCCGAACGAGACAACGGCGATGAAGCGATCATCGATTTCAAGTATGGCGGCCGCTCCAAGTATTACTCGCTTATCGAAGAGGGGAGGGGGGTGCAGCTCGCCACGTACGCGTATGGGCGTTCGACGCGGGACGGCACGTTCCCGGCGGTCGCCTATCTCGTGCTTGCCGATGGATTGCTTTACACGCCATCAGGAAGCCCGATTCACGGTGACGGCAATCGATCACTGATCAATGCACCGGCGATTGAATCGGTATGGCGTCAATTCTCCGATGCCATCGAAAAGGCCGACGACTGGTTGACGTCCGATGCTCCCGTGCCAGCACGTCCGCTGCAAGATCCCACGCAGTGGCCTGACGGTGCCGACAAACTGGTGCTGGATCCGAAACTGAAGGCTGACGCGACGCAAGATGTCTGCAAGTACTGCAACTACAAGAGCATTTGTGGAATTCAGGAAACCTCATGAACCAGACACTCGAACTCGTTCGCGCCGGCGCGGGGTCAGGCAAGACGACAGACCTCTGTCGGACGGTCGCTGAAGCCGTTGCCGAGGGATTGGATCCGGCACGCGTTCTCGCCACGACCTTCACGAAAAAAGCAGCAGCTGAGCTGAAAGGTCGCATCCAAGCCGAGTTGCTCGCCGGGACGGGCGGAAGGGCGGCCGCCCACCGACACGCCGACCGGCTCGAATTGGCGGCGATCGGAACGGTGCATAGCGTGGCGCACCAACTCTTGTCTCGCTATGCAATCGAAATGGAATTGTCACCGCGCCTCGAAGTCGTCACGGAAGTCGCCAGTGAGCGAGCGCTGGGCAACCTGCTCGGTGCCATTCCTCTTTCGGCCTGGCAACCACTCGCCGATTGCGCCGAGCGGCTGGGAATCGATGATTTACATCTGCGAATTCTGAGCTTGCTCGCGTCCAAGCGGGGAAACCGCATCAGCGACGAAGACTTCAGGGCGCAGATGGCGGCCAGTGCCGATCGCGTGTCTGAACTGCTTGCACCGGACGGTGTCGCCGTGGGCGAGACATCCATCGGCCAGTTACATGACCTCGTGGACGAGGCATTGCACAACATCGATGCCTTGACCAATGACACGCAGAAGAATACCAATGCTGCACGTCAAAAACTTCGACAACTCAAGTCGAAGCAGATTTCGCTCTGGGGCAGCTACCTGCAGGCGAGCCGTATCACGGCAGGCAAGAAGTCCGGGGCCGACGGAATGCTTGACGCATTGAGAAACCACGCTGCTAAAGTCCGTCAGAATCCTGGGCTCCACGCCGATGTTCGCGAGTTTTCGTCTCGCTTGGCAGCCGCGACAATTCGTCTCGATTCCCAATATCGAGGTTACAAAGCCGAACGCGGATTGGTCGATTTTACCGACCTGGAAATCTACTTACTGGATCTTCTTGACGACGACAATCTTGCCGCGCGCTTAGCCGGAGATTTCGACCTGGTTCTTGTTGACGAATTTCAAGATACCAACCCACTGCAACTGACGATCTTTCAACAACTTCGACGCTTCTCGCGTCGCAGCCGTTGGGTTGGTGATCCGAAACAGGCCATTTACGGATTTCGCGACACCGACCCGGAGCTTGTCGACAACATCTGGAAAAATGCGTCCGACGCCACCCGCACCGAACTGCCCAACAACTATCGTAGTCAACGCGGTTTGGTACAACTCGTCGGCACACTCTTCGAACCGGTTTTCGGAGAAGATGTGAAACAGGAGCCGCAGAAGAAGTCCGAGCTGCGTGGAGTTGAACGATGGGTATTTGACACAAAGAACCAAGACGACGACGCCACAGCACTCGCCTGCGGCATTGCGAAATTGCATGAAGAAGGAACGCAGTTTGCCGACATCGTGATTTTGGAGCGGACAAACCGCTTGCTAGGTTCGATCGCCACGGCGTTTGACGCCCTATCGATTCCCTACCTGCTGGAAAGTCCCGGTCTGTTGTCTACTCGCGAAGGGGCCATCGTTCTGGCGGGTCTGCGCCTGGTCGCGGACCGTAGCGACTCTCTTGCCGCGGCAACGATACTCAACATATTAGGCGACCCCGAGCAGGACACGCCCGATTGGATCACAGAACGTTTGCAAACGCTTCGTGATGCGAAAGGCAGCGACAAAGAGGAATCGCCGGCTCGTTTTCAAGTGCCGTGGGAGGATGACGCGAATTTCATGCGACTTGAAAAGGTCGACCGTTCACTTCTGTCACCATCATTGGTTGTTCAACAAGTCATCGAAGCCTTGGACCTGCCTACACTCGTTCACCGGTGGGGAGATCCCGCTCGGCGATGCTCGAACCTCGACTCGATTCTGCGACACACTCGCGAGTATGAGGAGACCGCACTGGACGACGGACCGGCAGCGACGCTGAGCGGTTTGATCCTCTATGTCGAGCAGCTTGCCAGCGATGAGCTCGACGTTCGCTACCCACCGCAAGGCCACGATGCAGTAACGCTGATGACATACCATTCAGCCAAGGGGCTGGAATGGCCCGTCGTCGTGCTCAGCGGATTAAACTCCGATCGCTCGCCTGGCATGTGGTCACCGGTCGTCACCGGTGGTGGACAAAGTGACGCAGACCCGTTGGTTGGTCGAATCTTGCGATCGTGGACGTGGCCCTTTGGCCAAACTGCTGGCCAATTTGGCGGGCTGCGCACTGGAAGCGACGTCGAAGCTGACGCTCTCGCTTCCACCGAGGGTCAAGCACGCGCACTCCGCGAAACCAACGAGAATCTTCGACTACTTTATGTCGGATGCACGCGTGCGAAGCATAAACTCGTGTTTGCACATCGTGAGGGGAAATATGCATGGCTGGAGAGACTCTCCACGGTGGATTCATTGCTTGACGTCAGCCTTGGCGAGGGCGAGCATGACCTGGACGAAATTGATACGACCTTCGTCGTGCGACGCCTGAACGCCGAGATGGTTGGCGACTGTCGGTTTCCAGCGGCGCAGCAAGAACGCTGGCTCTCATTGTCTGGAGACTCGAATCCGCCGGAATACGCAACCCGTTTTCACTCTCCCAGCCAGGCAGTTGCGGAGGCAGCTGGTGCCACGTTCCACGTGGAAGAACTTCCAGGCCCATCACATTTCCCCTCGGGTGCCGATGCAGACCAGTACGCCGCCATCGGGGACGCAGTGCACAGCTATCTTGCCGCCATTCCGTCGATCCGGTCAGGAAACGATGCCGAGAAAGAGCGTGTAGCCGAACGTTGTCTTACGGCGTTCTCGGTCACCGGCATTCTCGCGCCGACCGTTCTTGTTTCTTCGGGTGAACGGTTATTGCAATGGGTTGAGAAACGCTACCCCGGCGCCCATTGGCACGTCGAGACAGCCGCAAACGGACCACGGACAGCAGGCGGCAACTGGAGCGGCACGATCGACCTGTTACTTCAACTTCCGAACAGGGGAGTGGTCGTCATCGATCACAAAAGTGCTCCCATCCGACGAGAACACTGTGAAGCCAAGGCCGGGCAGTTTACGGGACAGCTCGCCGCATATAGTGAAGTGCTGACGTCAGCGGGGGAAACCGTTGAATCAACGTGGATTCATTTTCCACTTGCCGGTGTTATGGCACAATCTGTGTGACCGTCGTCCTGGGCGACGATAGCTGTCGGTTTGAATCACGAGGCAGCCTGAGAATCTGTCGCCTAGCCTTGTCAAAGGCCGTGGGGTCAATTTATTCAGCCCAACTATTTTCCCTTGATTTCAAGAGTCTGCCTGCCGATCTCACTCCCAATGTCAGCCAAGGCAAGACACGTTGATTACCCTGGATTCTGTTCGCTACACGCATCGAGAATCAGGGAAGTCCTGCTGCGAATCATCCTAACCGAGCGTGATCGAGAAATCGCCGGTTCGTGCGTGTGTGCCACTGGCTTGGGGAGGTCGTCAGCGAGCGATGGAAACCGCACAGCATTGG
>JBDOMX010000374.1:0-5767 GCA_039831615.1 Planctomycetaceae bacterium | reverse complement strand
CCACAGCAGGATCAAAAGAATTTCAGAATCATCTGCAGAGCCAGGAACCGGACAGGATCGCATTCTTTACGCATCCTTTGATCGGTTCCCCTCTCCCAAGGGGGCAGCCACACATATCGACGCATTCGTCCGTGCACTGGGAAGCGAATTCGGAAACGTGGATCTTCTGACGATTCCATCAGAAGCCCATGAAACAGAACGTGCAGATGTCCCGGCAATTCTAAGACAACTGCAGCCACCCAAAGCAACGCCCGTCGACAGAACGCCCGAACCAGTCTGGAACGCCGATGGAGTCGTGCACCATCCGACGTACGCGCACGGAGAAAACTTCTTTGAACGCGTACTGAATTTTCGTTCCCGGATGCAACACTGGTGGCTGGAACACCTGGGACGGTCTGCTGTTTCCGTCGTTCATTTCCGATCCATCTTTGAAGGATATCCAATCGCCCGGCAGAAGAAAAAACTCTGCCACCGACTGGTCTATGAAGTCAACGGCCTGCCATCCATTGAACTCAAATACCGGTATCCGAACGTGGCCGACGATTCTGAGTTGCTGGCAAAACTGCTGCACCAGGAAGACAGGTGTCTTGCGGCAGCAGATGCGATCATTACCGTCAGTGCTGTGAATGCCGAACACCTGATTCGTCGCGGTGTGGCACAGAATCGCATTACCGTGATCCGCAATGGCGTCGACCTTGACCTGTTCGCTCCACCAGGTGCCCTCACAGAAAGGGGTCCGGCGACATCTTCAGGCAGCCCAATGCGGGTTTTGTACGCCGGAACAATGTCCGCGTGGCAGGGGGTCTCACATGCCATCGAGGCCGTGGCCCTGTTTCGTCGTGATCACCCAGCCAAACTGACACTGGTTGGCCCCGTGCGGTCGCGTCAGCGAAAAGAACTCAATCAGCGAATCTGGAATCTTGGAATCACGGATTCTGTCGAGATACTGGATCCGGTTTCAAAATCCGACCTTGCGGATCTGCACCACGGGGCTGACGTCATACTAGCGCCCCTGACTCGAAATGACCGAAATCTTGAGCAGGGATGCTGCCCGCTGAAAGTGCTGGAAGCGATGGCCAGCGGAACCCCTCTGATCGCAAGTGATATACCAGTCGTCCGCGAACTGGCGTCGAATGACGTCCACGCGATTTTGGTCAAACCGGGGTCTTCCAAGGCGATCAAGGATGGCATGCTGAAACTGCTGAACGAACCCGGGCTGGGACAACAACTAAGCTCAGCCGCCAGACGACGAGCCGAGCAGGAATTCTCGTGGCAAAGAGCTCAGGCTCAGTTGCTGAATGTCTACGAAACGCTCCTGTCACCATCGGACACCAATCCTGACAGGAGTAACTGAAGCCGATCCGCTTCCCCCTGTGCCTGAAACTTTTTGAGTACCGTTTCGCGAGCAGAGTTCTCGATGGCGACCCGCTTATGATCCGGAAGATTCAGGACTTCAATAACCGCCGTACCCAGATTATTTAACGTGGCTTTGGGAATGGCAAATCCATTGACTCCGTGATCCACGGCTTCCGGAATTCCTCCGGCATCACTGGCAATCACGACCCGACTACAGGCCATTGCTTCCAAAACTGAGTTTGGCAGTCCATCCCACACAGAAGGCTGCAGCACGACGTCGCAGAGATTCAAATGTTCCGCCACACAATGAGCATCCTCCAGATGCCCCGTCACGAGAATCCGGTCAGCGACCTCAGGATGCTGTGCCGCAAACGCTGACAGATGTGCCTGCTCCCGTGGACGAATTTCGCCAATCACGAGCAAACACGCTTTTCGATCCTGGCAGACCTGCACCAGGGCCGAAAGAATAAACGGCAACCCCTTCTTATGTCGAAGCTCTCCACAAAACCCCAATACAGCATCCTCAGGCTGAATTCCCAACGTGGTTCGGAGACTGGACTGCGACACCTCGCCGGGCGCAAAAACGGTGGCGTCGACGACATTGGGAAGAACGGCGACTTCGATTTCGTTATCCAGCAGCACATTGACCTTCCGGGCCAGGTCTTTGGAAACACAACTCACGGTGCTGGCTTTTTCCAAAGTCCAGATCAGCCGCGCAAAATCACCCGGCGGAAACATCAGTCGATCGACATCGTTCCCCCGTGCGCTGACGGTCGATGGCAGCCCCATTGTTCTCGCAAAAACAACGGACAGATAACCGGCCGGAAACAGATAGTGGCCCCAGACCGCATCGAAGACGAATTTTTCATGCAGCCATTCCAGCACATTCATGGTGTGCTGCATGGAATAATCCCAGTTCGAAAACAGACCGACTCGATGTACTGTCACGCCGTCTTCTGTCACGGCATCGTCGACGGCGCCGGGCGGCAGTGACTTCGTCCATGCCACAACATGAACCTGCCAGCCAAGTCTGGAAATCGCCGCCGCCGTTCGGGCCGCGCTCCGTGAGACTCCCCCGAGATCAGGTGAGAATCGCTCCACCAGCATCAAGAGCACAGGAGGGGCTGACGTGCCGGTCGAATCGCTTGATTTCATCGTTTTTCTTCACGTCACAGTAAGAAGAACAGTGTTTCCCGCTGACTTGTCGCCGCGAAGAGCGCTTTACGATAGCAGTTTCGTGACTTCCACGAGCCAGTATCGTGTGCGCCAATCAGAAAAGACCGCTCTGACAGGCCGCCCGATTCCACATCTGTTTCAATCGACGTTCCGCCGCACAGAAGCGATCTATCAGACACGAATCTGTATCATAGGGCGTCAGCAGAAAAAACATCACGTATCCGCTCCCACAGAAGACTGACTCGACTCGGAAGGCGGTGACCGTACCGTTGGGCATCATCTGCATCAAGTCGCATCCTGCGAATCGCGGACTCACGATGAGATCGACCTGCGGGACGGTCAGCGAAATTCTGTCGTGAAATCTCAAAAGAGCGAGGCTTGGACGTGAAGTCATCCGCCAGGGAAGGCCAGTAACACGCTGGAGCATATCTCTTCATGACAGCGTCAAATACCCAGTCCACATAATGAATTTCGGTTTCTCGCCCCTCAGTCATGATACGATCGACCTCAGAAAACTCCCCCCCGAAGTTGCGGTAAAACAGACCTTTCCTCTGGCGGGAAACCGACTCCGCCAGCGGTCGCCGTAGACGATGCCTGCCACGAAACGCAACTTGGTACTTAATCGGATCGGGCCAGCGATTGATGGTGGGATGCTGAATGATCGTATGTTCGTTCTGCCACATGCCGCGAGCCACGGACAGTGACGTGTCGCGGTCATAGAACTCAAACGGAATGCACGTAAAGGTCATCGACGCAGATTTCGCGAGAAAGTCCAGCACAAAGTCGTCAGGATACGCCGGATACTTTTGAGCGTATTTTTCCCATAGAGCAATGAACTCGCGCTGCAAGTTATTCAGCATCAGAACGCCCGATGAGAAGCCGCGCGCACCCCCGATTTCATATGTGGATATCAGTGGACTATGCCACGAGTCGGGAACTGGATTGACGATACGACACTCTGCATCCAGCCATAAAACGCACCCGAGTTGATCCACCATTCTTCGAATGAAGGAAATCTTAAAGTCGAAGGCCTGAATCAGATTCCCGAATTCTTCCGCGATTCGTTCGCAGTGCAATGGATAGCCAAGGCGCTCACAATCTTTCCTGAGCCCTGTCACCAGATGATCGAACTGAGGTGTGTAACAGGTGATAACAGTAAAGGCGGTCATAAAGCGAACTTAGAGATAATGAAAACGGGTCAGCAACCGGACGGCCTCGGGATCCGCCACAAGAGACTCAGTCCGTTCCTGATAACACCGTGCGCGCCATCTGCCGATGGCATCGGCCCGCATGCCGGTGGCGGAATGAAACCACGCATTGCTTTCTCGGATTGTGGCAAATTGCGGATACTTCAGAACGTGCTGAGTCACAGCAAGTTTCAGAAAGTCCATGACCTGATGAATCACGGATTCAAAGTTCAGAACCAGATCTTCATATCGCAACGTCAGAACCTGGGGATGATCAATGAACGCGAGCCCCGCAGAAACGTCCTGCACCCACCGCTGTGGCTCTACCCAGTATTTATCCGGCTCATCCGGATGAAGGGATGTGATCACGTCTCGACCGTCGCGAACGATATGAATGAGTCGACTGCGGTGCCCGAAGTAGGCAAGGATCTGTTCAAAGAACAGGATATTTCGAGGTGTCTTCTCGCACCAGTAGCGGCATTCTGCAGAAATCGGATGCACGGCAAAATGGTCACGAAGCCGCTGAATCTTCAGTTCCGGAAGCTCACGCGGACGGCTGTAGTAGGCAGTGGAACAAAACGCCTGTGTTTCATAGGGGATCACGCAGACCTGAGCATGACTGGACAGAACGGACTGCAGCAGCGTGGTTCCCGAGCGTGCACAGCCGCCAATAATCAACGGGCGACAGCGGCCAAAGTACTTTTGATCCGGTGGGAAAGTGGTCTGCCAGAGTCGTTTCGAAATACCCACGTTCAGCATTTGCCAGGGCGTCCTCGGAATTGACTACTCCTCCATGTGATAATCTCGATCTGCTTGTTTTCGCAGACGAAATCGCGCCTGTTCCTGTCGCCACTCCTGAATGGGGTCCACATCAGGCGCATCTTCCAGCTGCTGAACCGTTTCACACGCATTTGCAAAGGCAGAAAATGCCATTCCCATCATGCTGATTATCGGAACGAGCATCAAGCCCACGAACAGCTTTCCCCACAATCCTGACGGGTACATATCTCCGTAGCCAACCGTAGTCGCTGTCACGATCGTAAACCAGGCGGCGTCCGCCAGGCTGCTGAATTCTTCCGGCTGCTCCGGGTGCTCGAGACTGAGGGTCAGCACGGAAAAGAACAACCAGAAGACACCCAGTGAAAACGCAATGCCCTTCATATTGTGGTAGGCTCGATAGAATTTGAGTGCCGTCAGCTGCAAAGTTCGGCTGTAACGAAAGAACTTTAACAAACGAAGAATCCGAAGTGTCCGAATCACCCCGAGAGCCGACACCGGAACAAGAAATCCAATCCAGAACGGCGCTATGCACAGCAGATCAATCGCTCCCCAGATACTAATGGGGTATCTGGTCGGCAAAGCACTGTGATGAAGTTTTTGCCGGCGCCAGCGAACAAGGATTTCAAGCGTAAACAGCCCGGCAATCAGGCGTTCTGCCCAGAGGAAAACGAAAGGTGAGTGATAACTGTTGTCCCAGTGGTTTCTTAGACTCAGTTCAGTTTCCAGGAGATACAGAACCACACTCGTAACAACAATGGGCTTTGTGGCTTTGTCGACCCAGTCAACGAATGTGTTTAACCACGCAGAGGAAGGATGCTGCATAACGACTCAGGAGCTTAGAAAGAATGACTCGATGAACGTACAGTCGATTCCACAGAGTAGCGTCGTGTTCTACAGTGCCTGGAATGATCGGCACATGGGTCATTGTTGATTCTTGTGGTTTCACATGGAAGTTGCAGTTGAAAAGGATAAGAAACTCCGCCGAACTCAAAACGCCGTGAAACACGGGACTTACGGCTCACCAAAGTCTCGCATCTCAGCCCGTATGGTCAAAAAACTACGCCGAACTCAAAACGCCGCAAAAACACTCGATTTACGGCTCACCAGAGTCGCTCATCTCCGCCGCTTGATTTCACCTCTCGGCACCGGAAACTGATCGATTTTGGCGCCGTAGGGTCAAAAAACTACGCCGAACTCAAAACGCCGTGAAATACGGGCATTTCAGCGACTCAGAGTCTCTCATCTCCGCCGCTTGATTTCACCTCTCG
>JBDOMX010000354.1:0-5769 GCA_039831615.1 Planctomycetaceae bacterium | reverse complement strand
CAGTCGAGGGCCAACAAACGGGGCGACCACTACGGTGGTTCGGTCGAGAATCGTTACCGCTTTCTGCGTGAGATCGTTGAAGCGTGTGCCGAAATCTGGCCGACGCAGCGGATTGCCGTCCGCCTTGCTCCCAACGGCAACTTCAACGACATGGGTTCGCAGGATTACCGTGAGACATTCACGGAAGTTGCCAAACGATTGAGTGAGTACGATCTGGCCTATCTGCACGTCATTGATGGTCTGAAGTTCGGCTTTCACGAACTGGGAGAGCCAATGACGCTTGCAGAATTCCGCAGCTTCTATTCCGGTCGCCTGATGGGTAACTGTGGATACCAGAACAGTGACGCCGAAGCCGCGGTGGCCGCAGGTCATGCTGACCTGATCGCCTTCGGACGTCCATTCATCAGCAACCCGGATCTGGTGGAACGTTTCACCAAAGCCCTGGATTTCAATGCGCCTGCTCCACCCGACGTGTGGTATTCGTTTGGTCCGGAAGGATACATTGATTTCCCGACGCACGAAGAATGTCAGTCGTCTCGTCTGGCTGAATCCATCCGCTAACCTGAATGATTCACGTAGGTCGGACCGCAGGTGGCGAACGTTGCCGAAACAGCGCAAACCCTTCGAATGGCGAACCGCAGAGCGCACGCATGAATCTTCACAACATTGCGACCGAAGTTCCGGCACTGCAGGGGTTTGCTGTGTCCGGCCTGGATTTCTAAACCCGTCCGCTAACCAACTCCCATTTCAATCGTCTGTTCTTCAGCAACAAGATGCACAAAGACGTCATCCTTCAGGGTGAGTTGTTTCTGCTGACGGGCCGCGACGCGTGCCCTTGAGTGAAAGGATCGGCAATGTCAGACAGCTATGACGTTGGTACGAAAGTGAAGTGGAAGTGGGGCAACGGCTGGGGTCGAGGCCGCGTGGACGAGCGGTTCTCCGACAAAGTCACACGCACCATTGCCTGTACGGAAGTCACCCGCACCGCCAGCGACGATAAACCGGCGTACCTGATCGAACAGGATGACGGCGAACGAGTACGCAAGTCCCATTCAGAAATTCAACAGGATGATTGAGTTTCATCAGGCAGTCCATGACATTGCTGCGGCAGTCATGTGGTCGTGTTTGGACCACGGGAGCCATTGGACGACGTTTGTCCTCGGACGCAGGAGGGAACGGCACCGCCAGCACGTCGCGCACATTCCGGCTGGCGAGTTCAGTTCAATCATTCGCATCCGGCGTTTGAGCGGCTGAATGGTTTCGCCGCCGACTCGTGGCCACGGTGGCGATGAAGAACGACAGGCAGATGAGCCAGTGGTCGACTCTCACAAATCCCCGTCTGGTCATGTCGCGATAGCGGAACATGATCCCCAATATGTTGAAATCCGCAGCCTGTTTATGCAGCAAGTGCAGGACGTCGGGCACACTCTTGTCAAAGGCATGCGACCGCCCAACCGGCACCCAAATGACGGCGTTGGCCAGTTTGTTTGTTCCCAGATGCACGTGGGCCACACCGATCGCCGCGCCGCCGTGCGTGGGCCCCCACTGACCCGCCACCCACAAGATCAACGCAACGGACAAGCCGGCACACGCCATCATTCGCAAGGTGAAAAGTGTCCAGTAACGCATCGCCGGATCCTGCCTCGCCGCTGTTTCGAAGGCCCGGACCGGCAACAAGTGCACTGCGCAGGCTGATGGCCATTCGATATTGGTTTCGTCGCAGTCACTGTCTCGTTCCATCCGCTGTTGATCTATTTTCTTTCGCCGTGGTGGATCCTGACAGTGCAGAACAACACATCTGGACGGTGATCCCCACAACTCGCAGTGGTGGCATCGCTGGCAAATTGTGAGGAAACTGCGTTCGGCCTGCAGAGTCTGGCCTGCCGGTGCAGTTGCCACGACTGCTTCGACGTCAGACCATTGATGAGTTGTACAGTGGCTTCGCCTGGAGATTGAGCGGATTCGGTGCTGAAGCACCATGCTGTGTGGAACTCTACGGGCTGTGCGGTTGCATCCCGTGCGCGCGGCACGTTGTGGGGATCGACCGCTAATTCTTATGTTCGCGACAGGCACGAAATGCCGATGAAACTCGAATAGAGACAATCATTTTTGCCCACTCTCAGAACTGCAGGGGAATCGGGCAGCGTATTTGCTAATCTGTTCGAATCCAGTCCGGCCCGTCTCATGGCCCCCTGCAGGTATCTTCCCGCATGGGGTTTTCTTTTGGACGGCCGTGCTTTCGGGGACATAATTCACACACGCGGGATGGGCAACGATTGGGATTTCAACGAGATTCAGACGGGGATACAGTGGCCACGATGCAGAGCGCTACCAGGGACCTGGAAAAAAAAGAAGAACTCCTCAATTTCCTCACACATGGCGGAGGATTTTTGTTGGCCCTGGGGGAAGCGGTCGTCCTCTTTAGTTCATTGTCCGGCGTATCAGATGCGGCACTGCGGTTGAGTTGCTGTGTCTACGCCGCGGCCCTTGTCGCTCTGTACGGAGCCTCCACATTGTCTCATTCCCACGCCTTTGCGAGTCCGGATCGCCGTAGTTTCTATCGAAGTCTCGACCAGGGTCTCATATTCGTCTTCATTGCGGCCAACTTCACGCCCTTTGCCATCGCGCATCTGCCTGGCATCACCTGCTGGCTGGTCTTGAGCCTGATGTGGACACTGGCAGTCGCAGGATTCACATCCAAAGTCTTTTGGCGACACCGCGTCGAGTCAACTTCCATTGTCCACTACCTGGCGCTGGGCTGGTTGCCGATCGTTGTCATCGTCCCCATCCTTCGATCGATGCCGATGGATGGAATTGTCTGGTTCGCTGCCGGCGGACTCTGCTATACGATCGGGACGATCTTCCTGGCGCTGGATGAACGAGTACGCTACTTCCATGCCTATTGGCACCTTCTGGTCATTGCCGGCAGTAGTTGCCACTACTTCGTCGTCCTTGACTACGTCATTCCGCTCAGTTCATAGAGTGGAACATTTCGTGGACTTTGCTTCACGACCTGCACGGTCCCGCAGCCATCTGACACCGCACTCGGTCTGATGCGACTCAGGATCCATTGACGCGCGACGGACATCGAACGCCAAACCGATCATCGATTCGCTGGGTCCGCAGCATAATCTGTACCAGTCCGGGCCGGATTGAGGCGGATTCTGAAGATAGCGTTAATCCTGATAACTGCATGCTGAGGTGAGATGCGAGCCGCGGCTGCACCTGCTAGCCTGAGTACTTGCTCATACCCGTTTGTTCTCGGTGGTCACCCCATGGCAGACTCTGGTTCGGAAAGAAGTCCAGCGTTCCGACTTGTGCTCCTGCTGGCAGCTGTGGCTGTGATTGCGGTGGCAGGATACCGCTTCTTTGGTCCGGCCGCGGACATGGGAAGTGCCTCCAAAACCATCTCCTCGGCGGCCGAACGCGTTGCCGTTGAGGCATTTGAACAGTCCGGATCTGCTTCGTTTAAAGTGAATGACGATGGGCACGTCATCCAGCTCACGGTGGTCGGCGCCGACGTCACCGACGCTGTGGTCGCCAACATCACGCAGTTGCCTCATCTGCAGGTCCTGAGTCTGAACGAGAGCAGTATCACTGACGAAGCTCTCAAGAACATTGGAACACTGACGAAGCTGCAGACTCTGCTGCTGGAAAAAACGGCAATCACCGGGCGAGGACTGCAGTCTCTGGCGAATCTGAAGACTCTCCAGCACTTCTCACTGGCCGACTGTTCAGTCGGGGCAGAGGGCACAACCGCGATCAGCGCGATGACGAGTCTGGAGATTCTCGATCTGCGTCGATCAGACATCACTGACGACGGACTGCGGTCATTGGCAACGCTGAGTCAACTCAAAAAACTCTACCTCGGGCAAACGACGATCAGTGGCGACGGGCTGTCTGCATTTCAGGCTCACGAAAACCTGAAACTGCTTAGTCTTGATGGTGTTGCTGTAAGTGAAGAGGCAATCAGCAGCCTCCGTGCGTTTCCGAATCTCGGGCAGTTGTTTCTCAATGGTTCGCCAATCAGCGACGAATTGCTTTCGAAACTGGTGGACACGATTACAACTTCACTGCTAAAACTAAACGGATTGTTTCTTGCTGATACCAAGCTGGCAGACTCTTCAACAGAAATCCTCAAACGGCTCAAAGAAGCTCCCGAGTTGAGTTTGGTCGGTCTGGAATCAACTCCTATCAGCAAACAGGCGTTTATGGACCTGGCGGTTGAGACACCGGATCTCAGATACATGGTCGATTATCCTGCGGGCGACGGCGACTGATCATAACGATCCCTCCCCATTGCATTGCGAAGTCATTGACCGTTTATCGCGTTACTATGAACGTCAGTTTTGGAAACATGCCAACCCTCAACAGATGATCCGGCGAATCGTTCAGTCTCCGTGTTTGCGTTTGCGGTCGGAGTTCATCTCGTTTAGAATGTCGATTCATTGCTCGATGCCGGTGTGGCACTTCGTGTTCGTTGTCGTTCCTTATTCTTGGAGGTGCAGAAATGAGATGTAGAAAGAAACTTGATCGTGATCGGGGGTTCACGCTCATTGAACTGTTGGTAGTGATTGCCATTATCGCCATTTTGATTTCGCTGCTGCTTCCTGCTGTACAGCAGGCACGTGAAGCCGCACGCCGCACGCAGTGCAAGAACAATCTCAAGCAGATTGGACTGGCCCTGCACAATTACCATGACGTTTCTCGCTGTTTTCCATCAGGAGCGCTGTTCGGTGACGACAGCTACGGTTGGGGCACGTTTATTCTGCCGTACCTTGACCAGGTGAACGTCTACAGCCGGATTGACTTCAACATCTTCCCGGACGATACGCACTTTGGTACCGGCGTCCAGATAACGATCCCGCTGCAGGTGGGAGTCACGGACCGCGTGCTGCCCGTGTATATTTGTCCATCGAATGGAATGGCACTGACCCACAGCCCGTTTCGCGCTGATGGGGGCGGTGACCCCGCGCAGCCAATCAATGACATCGGTGGACACGCACGCAATGATTACAAAGGCTGTCTGGGCACCGGTGGCGGGAGCGTCACTGGTATGTTTGGCAAAATCAAGGACACCTTGATGCCGACGCGAATTCGAGATGTCCTGGATGGCACCACTAATACGATCGCCGTCGGCGAAGGCTACACGGCAAAAATGCGAGAAATTGATGGTCCCACTCACGGCAACGCGCGTGACTTCAGCGTGTGGGTCGGTACGAACAACCAGCACCAGAATGTTGTCGCTGAGACGCGAATCGCGGACGTTATTAACTCCGACCAGGATGACGCTTTCGCCAGTCAGCATACTGGTGGTGCTCAGTTCCTTTTCGGCGACGGATCAGTCCATTTCATCTCGGAAAACATCGACATGGTGACCTTCGGGAATCTGGGTGACAAAGCCGACGGCAACGTTACCGGTGAACTCTAAGGGCATAAGCCGTGACGTATTGCGAGGGCAGGGCGATTCTTTTGAGTCGTCCTGCGCTCGTTTCTTTATTGCGACAGCGGTGGTGCCTTACGATTTCGTCACTGCTCTGTCAGGTGACACAGCACGCACACGGTGAATTGTCTGATGCCGGGCGCTGTGCTGCCGTTCGATCGAGGTTTTTGAAGCTTCGACCGCTAGTTTGATTGCTCTTAAGTGTTGGGAGTGTTCCCGTGGTCAGAGTCTGGTGTGCATGTTTGCTGGTGTTAGTTGCTGGTGCTGCGGGATGCGGTAAAGACTTCAAGAAAGAAGTAGCGCCGGTCACCGGAACGGTGACGTGC
>JBDOMX010000050.1:0-5769 GCA_039831615.1 Planctomycetaceae bacterium | reverse complement strand
GTGATGGCTGCACGGGACTGACGCCCCACGGACGTGCCAGTTCATTCACATGAAAGGCTGATTCGATTTCTTCCGGCGATTTGTACATGGCAAGTGTGGCGTTGATTTCTTTGGATTTTTTTGTGCCTGAAACTTCCATAGATATCATCTGCGGAGGTGCAATGTAGTCAGCCGTTCGAACCTTTTCACCCACCTCGACCTTCCAGTAGAATTCTCCCAGCACATGGCGGACAGTTGCCTCGCCCCGGTCAAACATCCGAAACGATTGTCCCTTAAACTGCGCCTGCCGAGCAGATTCATGAACATCACCCGGTGAAATGGGTTCGGCAAAGGACCAGTGTTTGTTGCTGCGAACAAGCCAGCGGTATCCGCCTTTTGCTCTCTTGAGCAGGTATTCCGTCCACGGATAATCACGCCCCTCATAGCGAGCAAATCGCTCCATAAAGCCTATCACCGTGTAGTCGACGCCATCCAGGGTACCGCTTTGTCCCAGAGGAATGACCGGTTTTATGCGACGTGTTTTCAGCGTCTTCAGATATTCCAGCTTTCCCTGGTTGCAGTCCAGCAGCGAAGCGCAACTGGGACAACTGACGCGAAGTGTGTCGTCCGGTGCATGCAGCGTGAGCGCTCCACCGCAATTGGGACAGTTGACAGACAAGGCATCCACTCGGGCGTCAGTCGTTCCGCCTCCCGTGGCGTCCCGCCACTCTTCATTCGCGACGTGCAGATCGTCCAGTGTGACTTCTCTGCCAAGGAAGAGTCGTGGTTGTTCGTCGGAATACTCGATCGTTCCAAACTTACCGCCAGAGCCATGCAGGTCCGCAAACTGATGCGGGGCCCCTGTGCGAAATGCCCATGGAATTTCCCCTTCCGCAGCCTTTGCTTCTGCTGTTCCGACCTCAGCAATTGTCATTTGCGTACTGGGACCAAGTTTGATTTTCTGGGCGGGCTCTAATGTGTCAAACGGGGGCAACTCTGCCTTGCTTGTGACCTTTTTTTCGAATGTCAGATAGTAGCGGCCTTCCGCTTCTGCCAGCCAGCCCCACCGACGATTGGAAAACAGTAAATACCATTCATCCCAGACGCCGCCCGCAGGGTGCTCATATTGAACTCTGCCGGCGACCTCAAAGTTCTTGCCGCGGATTTTTCCTGTCGCTCCGCGGAACAGCGGTGAAACGGTGAGGGCAAGGTCCGCGACCCGCCCGTGGTCTTCAACTGATTTATCGGCTCGGGCGACGATGCACTGGCAAAATTCGCAGATTGTCACCAGCGACGATTTGGTGTGAAACTCCACTGGACCGCCACATGAGGGGCAACTGGCAACTCTTGCCTTCACGACAGATCCTCCGTGTCTGACAGATCCTGCAATGCCGTGCCCCTGGCGAATTTCCTGACGATCACCCGTTCGCAGTCAACGCGGGTCATTAGCTGGTGTTGCCAGTCCCAGTCGGACCGTTTGCGACAGCAGTACAGATTCAGAGTCAGCAAGCGATGTTCCGGATAAGTGTGGCAGGCAAGATGAGATTCGCTCAGCAGATAAAGACCTGTGACACCCGCTGGACCGGGAAATTGATGCCATTGTGGCGTTTCCACGACGGAGAGCTGCAGTGCAGAAATCACCTCATCGCAAACTGACTCCAGAACCTGTCTCTGCGTGAGTTTCCACGCATCGCATCCGTACGCGTCCACGACCCACTCTATGCCGGTGGAGAGACCTGGTCTGTTTGTGTCAGGTAAGGTCTGGCTCATGAAGACTCGTGAAACCGATGTCAGTGTATTTCCGGCAGAAAGGGAATATATACCGAACGAGGATTTGTGGCGTCTGGATCACAGGATCTATGAGACCCCCGTACGGTGACTGGTTGAGACACATAAAGCAAGGCACGGACAGCACCACGATATTTACGTCGAAGCCGGGGAAGTTCAGGCAATCGGGCCCCCGGGCGCTTGAAACCCGCGAAGCCCCGTTTCGTCAACGCGTCTGGCCTACAATGAGCTAATCAACTCGACAGCCTCATGAACCCCGTTTTCGTACACCGGAGCATCCCGATTGCCAGGCGGCGTGGTGCTCAGAATCTCGTTGAGCCTGGCTGCCAGACTTTCCGACCTCACAAGAGAGCTACACGATCGCAATCGCAGTTCCTGTCGATCGTATAAACGCTGCTGAGCTATCCCGATCAGCGGTGTCCTTGTGGCCACACACTCATTCACTGTGTTATATCCACCGCTGCCGATGACGACGTCCACGCCTCGGATGGCCTGCAGCAGTGGCCACAGATGAAGCGTCACAGGATTTTCAACCGATGGGGCGCGATGTGCCGTTTCCTTCAGAGTCGCGAACCTGATGGAGGCGCGTGAACGAAATTCTTCCGCCAGCCGCGCCGCGTTGCTTCGCATCTGGTCGATTTCATTTCGCTGTCCGCAACCGATCACGACCACGACGGGCAGCGTCGACGAACCCACCTGTAAAAGTTTTCGAGCCACAGCGGGCGCCAGCAATTCCTCGCTGTCACGCATTAGCCACGGTGCGGTCAGCACCGCATGAGAGGAATCACGGAATGGGGCGGACTCGCCCGGCATAACCAATCGATCATATTCGCGAATCGACGGTACCAGATCCACAGTGGCGCAGTACTTGGGGCTGAGGTCCCGATGAATGAGTATTTTCGGGCAACTCAGTTGCGGCAGCACGGTTTCGAGTTCACCGCCAAGTCCACGCGGAAAAGTGTCGACGACAAGTAAATCAAAGTCGCGTGATTTGAGGGCTGCGTGAACGCGTTTCGCCGTCTCGTCACGGCTCAGTCCCGCAGGAATCTTAATCACTTCATGTGCATCAGCCGCCAGTTCCTGCGCAATGGGAACAAAGTGAGCGAATGGAGAATTTGTCAGCAGACACACATGGTCGCTCACAGCGGAATCCGTTCGCGGCCGCACAATTGCGCGGGCAAATGCGAGTGCCCTCGTGAGGTGGCCCAGTCCACCTCCCAGAGCATACAGCATCCAGCGACGTTTCACAGATTCCGCGGGCCCCATCAACTGGCGCTCATGTCGCTTTCGAATGCCTCGTCACCCTCGGTCTCCAAACTGGCCGAATCAGCCTCCGTGAAATCGAGTGGATCTGTATGACCGCCGTAATGACCGCCGTAATACCCGTCGTGATAGCCATACCCGTAATAGTATCCACCGTAAAAGTAGGGATCATGGTCATCGTAGTACCGGGACCTTCCGCGTTGGCTGCCGCCTGGCTCTTGCGCATGCCGCTGATCTTTCTTGGCGCAACTCGTACATACCACAGCTGCCCCGTCGCTGTGAGAATGTTCCTGACAGACTGGTTTACTGCACATATTGCAGGTGTCGACCGGTGGCTGAAAACACTCGTGGCTGAACAGAAAGCCCGACTTTTCGTTGCAGTTTCCCGAATCCCAGTCTTTCGCCATCATCAATTCTCCTGTTGTCATCGCAAACTCAATTACCGGGCACGATTTATGATCAGCATTGTCATGAGCGCGGCACGAAGCGGCTCTTCATCGATGGGATCCAGCCCCAGGCATGCAAAGGCAATCGTAGACACCTGATCTTTGGTATACAGAATCGTTGTATCCGAACTATCGCGAAGCGACGTCTTGCCATCCTTTACCTTGATTTTGGACTGACTGTTTTCCGAGCCGTCTTCAATCTCAAAACCATAATCACGACGTTTAATTTTGCAGAACAACTTGTCATTCCCATCCTCAAGTTTCCAGTCTCCGTCATTCTGCCGCTGCAGCTTCCAAAGCTCTTTGCTTTGATCCGCATTTTTAATCTTGAAATTTCCGTCTGAGGCGATGATATAGCCAAGCACAACGTCGTCTGCCCCTTTGACCTTCAGCTTCGAACCGCTGAGGTTGAAGCGAGCGATCTCCTGTTCATCGGCATCCACAAGCTTGGCGCCGTTGTCTTCCGGCTTCAAAGAGAACTTTGATTCCCCGGAACCAGATTTGAATTTCAGTTTGGCGGTGAGTCCGTTGCGCGCGGTGTTGCCGGCATCGACCACGGGCAATTCCGCAGGCAATTCCACGGGCAGGGAACTTTCCGCGACCGTCGGACCTTGAGCAACGTCCGCTGACTGACCGCAACCCATGCAGCAAACCGCACACAGACCAGCGACACCAATGACTCGCAGAGATTCTGACATCATTTATGTTTCGCCTTCTTTGCCTGGTTGAGCAGACTGTAGAGGTACATAAATTTCATGGCGATCCAATGCACGCCATCATGTTTCTGTTCCCGTTCGCCGGGAGAATAAACGTCCCATCCCAACTTGGTTGTGGAATGCAACGTGAGTCCCTCCTCTTCCACCCCAACCGTCTTGACGCTGACCCAGCCAGGCAGACGAACGGATGATGTATCGACAGTCGCTGCATGGGCGGACAGTTCAGGATAGCGCTTCTGTTTCACTTTCAGGGTGACAACCGCTTCGGATGCATTTTTTGTCTTCGTCTTTGTCTTCAGTTTTCCGCTGGCGCTGCGTTTTGTGCGGTGGCGATCCTGTTGCTTCTCAATCATTGAAACCGCATACTTTGTTCCGTCCAGAAATCGGCCTTTCATGACCATCCACGGATCGACATAAAACTTTGCGTTCCAAATCCCCGCCTTGCCCTGCTCCAGAAACTTTGACTTGTGATTATGGGGACGAAAGTCGATTGAAACGGAAACCTGTTCATCGGCCGCCATATCCCGGCTAAGGTACTTCAACGTGCCTGCCACAAGTTCGTAGCGCCGATCGTCGACATCCTGTTTTCCATACTGAGATCTTTTCACAATCGCGGTCACCAGGGTCACAAGCCCAACAGCGGACAGTCCCGCGCCCGCCAGAACCAACTCAGCGACAAACATAAAGAAACCGGCGATCAAGCCAACAACGCCGGCCGTCAGAATCCCCGTCCAGAACCGAACCTGGCGTTCTGCTTCTGCGTCGAGACCTCGAATCGCTTCAACATCAGCCAACACTGCACTCGCCGAAGCAGTCCTCTCATACTTGCCGGTCTTTATGAGAACTGATCCGTCAATGGTCGATGTCATGGCAACTCCTAATCCAAGTGTTTGACGAAGCTGAGCAATTTCAGCACTTTCCTCAGATGTCACGACTCCGTCGTCTGCCGCAGTTTGCACCTTTTCCTTCAGTTCCTGAACTCCCGTGCGGCAAAAAACGGCCTCTCTTCCGGATTTGGAGATCTCAAGCCGACCCGCCAGACGATTCAGCCGAGCTCGCTCCTGAGCCGTAATCACGCCGTCTTCCAGAGAACGACGAAACATCTGGCTCAAAAGCTTCTCTGCGACCGCATCCGCGGCATCACGTGACACGTTCTGGTCCGCGACAAACTGTGAAAAACTAAACTCACCCGACTTGAGACCGGTAACGAGCTGCCGCCGAAATTCTTTTCCGTGTTGCGATGTTGTTGTGATGTTGACTCTCCCTGGTGCTTCTCCAGCATCGCCCCGGCGACTTTCCGGTGACTCCTGAGTAGGTTATAAACTCGAACGTAATTTGTCACCCGAGGTCACTCCCTGTGTCACGCTGCGGCCAGATGGTCGTCTCAGACATTTCGACTCGGTATAATCCCGCGTAGCCGTGTCACAGGGCCCAATCTTTAGACGAACGACGGTCAGCCACAGCAGGATCAAAAGAATTTCAGAATCATCTGCAGAGCCAGGAACCGTACAGGATCGCATTCTTTACGCGTCCTTTGATCGGTTCCCTTCTCCCAAGGGGGCAGCCACACATATCGA
>JBDOMX010000006.1:0-5775 GCA_039831615.1 Planctomycetaceae bacterium | reverse complement strand
CGGATTATGGCCCGTCACGCGAACTCGCGCAAGTCATCCTCTTCTCCGTAAATTACCCGAAATGCGCGCCCCGTCTCCATGGGACACTCAATCATTTCGAACAGCTGCTCGATCTGTTGCAGTCCGTTTTTCAGCAGGAATCGTGAATCGCGGCCGTAGCTGGCAGCCCCGAGAATATAAAAACCTGGTTCCGGATTGCGAAGCAGTTCGACCCCCGGAACTGTCTGAGTGAGGCAATCGCCATCTGTTTCGCCCAGCAGGTGGGCAGCCATTTTGATGGGCCCCTCCGTCGCATAGCAGCGATGAATCTGCAATTCTTCAAATGGGCGCACGTTCGGCCGCACGCCGGGATTGGCAACAATGCGATTACAAATCAATGTCTTCGTGCCACCGTCATTGAACGACAGGACCAGTCGATACTCTGTGTTGTCGCGATCCATCGATTCGATCAGCGCACCGGGCAACCAATGGACTGCGGAAGCTGGGTCCACTGCCAGCTGGTTCGCCCGATCAGTTAACCGGCGACGCGCGGGAAGACTGTCATCAGCAACAGGCAGAATGGGAACAGTTCGAGCACCGCGAGTAATCCACGTAATGTGCTGGCTGCGTTCCTGTAGAAAACAAATCGATGTCGCGGCCGAATAGCCGCTTCCGACCACGACCGTATGTTGCGACCGATCAGACAATGGCTGGGGGGTTGCGATCTTATAGTCGGCGTCCGTCAGGCAAACACGTTCGCCTGGACAGGGTATCCCACCGGTTCCAATGAACCGATGTTGAGTCGCAAATCCGGTGCAGTCAAACAGCATATCGCATTCCATGACGAATTCGGATTCGTCAGGACGACGGACCAACAGGCGAAACGGTGAGGCCGCTCGTTCCGGTTTTCCGATCGCGTCCGATTTACCATACGACTGGCGACTGACGGCGATCAGCTCATGGTGTGTTTGGACATGGCCCGCCAGCGAACTGCTGTGCGCCAACGGTTCAAGATACTGTCGAACGTACGCTTCCCCCGTCAGCAGCGCGTCGGGCTCGGGAAGCCGGGCCGAGGTGGCCGCCGCCGCACGTCCGGACGCGGTGCTGTTCATGGAGAATGGAGTAAACAGTTTGACATGCCCCCATTGGCGTACGGCAGCCCCCAATTCCCCGCGGTCCAACACGGTCACGTTGAGTCCGTTTCGGAAAGCCTGCAATGCTGCATGCAGGCCAATGGGACCTGCACCCACAATAACAAGTCGATTCATTGACATCTCAAAGTAGCGGCAGGACGTTGGTGATCATGCTGACTCTCTGAATGCGTCTTACACAATCCGCAGAACGAAGAGAAGCTGAACGCTTTCCGGATCGTGAAAAGTGTGATCGAGCTCACAGGAATCATCATCCATTCGGCTTGCAGTCTCACTACAGGTTCCGAAATGCCGCAAGCCCAACAGCCAGCGGTGGCCATTTGTCAAAAAACCACCAAATCGTTGGATTGCGTGAAACTCCAACGACCGCTCCTCCGCCATTTGATTCGCCTGGATGTGGTGGTTTTGCAGTCAGATTCGAAAGCTCACCGACGACAGGATTCGTCCGTTTGGAACTGTGTGATCACTGGCGTGTAGGCGCCGTCACTCCTCGGAACAATTCAGTAAACGAATAAATACGATGAAACGACGTCAGGAGGAACCATGGGAGAATGCCGCGTCAATTGAGTCGCTGGAGTCAATCGTATTGATGTCGGCGTCGTGACTGAAGATGTTCGTAATCAAGTCATTCAACGGAACAACCATACAGCGCTGCTGATTCATTACATGGACGTTCTCCGACGAGCCAAAACGGATTCTGACCGACATCTCGACTCGCCGGCAAAACCTGGCAGACAGTGCTGACGTGGCAGATCTCTATCTCGAGAATCTGCTGCAGATGCAGGCACGCCTGGAGGCGGCGGAGCGTACATTTCTGCAATCGCAGATCCGCTTCTGTCTTGCGGACAGCTCGCTGCGTCGTGCCGTTTCCGCTCTGCATCCGATGGCCAGCTCGCCTCAGGATGTGCCGGACCCAAATCGTACTGCTGACGCAACTCACGCTGTCGCCTCGAGCATCAATCACCACAACCTCGATCTGGTGTCGCGGCCGTCGTCATCAGCTGTCGTGCGGACTTCGAATGGTCACGACAACGGAAGTCACTGACGCCATGTTCCGGCGACATCCGGGCAACGTCACGTTTGACAGGCAATCGGTGATGGCCGCTCTGATTCGTGGTCTGATGTTCTCTTCCTCGCGGATGAAAAGGCTGACGTGACAACCTTCAGATCCCGATGAACCACGATTCGATCGGCAGAATTTACCCCAACGTGTGGAAATCAGCCGCCGCCGCACCTGCACCGAAAACTGCGTGAATCGCCTCACAGTTTTGCGATGCCCGATAAACTCCCAGTCTTCACTATCGCGGACAATCGGGATTTTCGATGAAGGGCACCGTTGGGATACCCGATAACACACTACGGAGAATATCGGGGGGTGAGATCGAGACCGTGCAGCGATGGCACAAGGGACTCGGTTTGCCAGGAGTGCACGCACAGGGAAGGGGTGCTCATGCGAGCTCGACTGAAGTTGTTCGTCGGTGACGACGAACAACAGAATGAGGATTCTACGGGTCCGGACGCAGCAATGCCGCTGAAAGATTTCGCGAGAGTCATCGCCGATGCAGTGACCTGGGACCGTACCTGGATAAAGGATTTCGCTGACGAGCCTGTCAAGATCTCCCAGGACCTGTACGAAATCATCCGCGTCTGCGATGACATTCATCAGTCGCGAGCCTGACAGTCTGACAACGACAATGGGCGGACCTGATCCCGATCGCCTGACCACTGATTTTGACGGCACATCGGCATTGGAGCAGTCTTCGAAAAGTCGTGGCGGGTTATGCCTCGCAGGGGCAATGGACCATGGGCTCAGGCACTTGCGCCGCGGCCGCGAAAGACATGAAGATCTCCAGATCATCAGACGCACATTGATCTCGACACGCGGATTCCGCCGCTTGTAATTGAAAACGTCAAACTTCAACATGTTCGCATGATTCGATCTGGACGTCACGATGCCGTAGCAATTTGGCGAGCAGCAGTTGCTGCGGTCGATTCTGAACATCTGGTGCGAACGTGTTTATCCGTTGACGGTCAGTCACTACGAATCAGGAATCAGCAGATTCCGCTGACGAACGTTGGACATATAGAGGTTATCGGTGCCGGAAAAGCCGGCGCCGGCATGGCCCGCAGTATCGAACAGGCGTTTATTGACCTGCCAGCAACGATCGACTGGTCGGGCTGGATCAATGTGCCGAACGACTGCGTCGACCAACTCGATCGTATCATACTTCATGGCGCCCGCCCCGCCGGAGTGAACGAACCAACGCAGGACGGCGTCGACGGGACGGTCGAAATCCTGCGCCGCGTTTCGAGACTCAAAACGAATGATCTTTGCCTGGCCCTGTTGTCCGGTGGCGGGAGCGCGTTGCTTCCTGCTCCGGTTTCCGGCGTCAGTCTTGCCGATAAACTCGCCGTCACCCGACTGCTGGCGTCTTCGGGAGCGTCGATTCAGGAGCTCAATGTCGTCCGCAGCAGGATTTCGGCCGTCAAAGCGGGTGGTTTGGCACGCGCCTGTTCTGCCGCCCGTTTAGTCACCTTGATCATATCGGATGTCATCGGCGATCCGCTCGATATCATTGCTTCCGGGCCGACGTGTCCGTCCGAAGCAAACGAATTCGGTCACCCGCTGAAGGTGCTGCGGCGGTTTGACCCGGGCCTCCGTCGTACTCCCCGGTCGGTCGTTGAAGCACTGGGAACGCCGGTCGAATATGATGCTCTTCGTTGCCAGGTTCAGAATCATGTCATCGGCAACAATCAGTTAGCTCTCGAAGCCGCCGCCGTCGCAGCCAGGGACCTGGATTATGATGTCGAGTCGTGGGGCTCAGAAAATGCTGGAACGGCATTTGATTTGGGACGACGCCTGTTGGCTCGTCTGCAGGAAATCCGGCAGGTTGTGAGCACCACGCAGCGGGCAAAGTGCCTGCTGGCCGGCGGAGAAACGACGGTCCAGCTGTGTGATCAGTCACTGCGAGGCAAAGGCGGTCGTAATCAGGAAGTTGTCCTGAGTGCGATCGCAGAACGACCACAGCCGGAACTCTGGCAGGGAGTGACACTGCTTTCCGGGGGGACTGACGGCGAAGACGGACCAACGCCGTCGGCCGGCGCATTGGCGGACGAAGCACTTGTTGCAGCTGTGCGACAGCGGGGGATCATCCCGAATGACTACCTCCGCATCAATAACGCCTGGCCATTTTTTGATCAGCTCGGCGGGCTGCTCAATACCGGGGCGACCCATACCAACGTCATGGATGTTCAGGTGGGACTGGTTCATCCGTGATCGATCCCGCCAGCTTGCTGATCGAATCCTGCGGGGGGGCGACATCGCAGGCAGCAATCGTCCGTAATCCGGCGATTGATCCACGTCGTCCCGCAACCTGTTCCTAATCCGGCAGAACTTTACGCAGAGTCATCGCCAACTTGTCAAAAGCACCTGCGACGCGGTCCTGAATTTTGTCCGGTTGGTCATTGAATCCACGAATTACTTCGGCAGTGAGGCTCTTTTCGAGTCGTTCCAACAATCCTGCAGTGCGTCTCCAGACCTGATCGGGATGTGGCGTGGGACGTTCCAGCACAGCGACTTCTGCTTCCTGTTCACCGGGAGCCGGTGACGCTGCTCCTGAACGAAACGGTGAGTAGTCTCTGCCCTCGCGAGCCGCCCCGGCCATGGTTTCGACCTCACTGCCTCCGCTGGCAATTCCGGCTCGATCACCCTGCCCACTGGGCAAAAATACCGACGGATCCATGACGGCGGTCAGCGGCGTGGTCGCACTGTCAACCACAAGAGGTGCCGCCCATTCCGAAAATGTCTCTTCGGAATCAGCATTCAAATCCTCTCCATTGCGAGCTCGTCTCCACGCTCGCATTTCAGCGACCGTGGAAGATGTGTCATTGGCCCAACTCAGGCACTCGTCGGAGTCATCCCAGTTCAGTGTGACATAGAAAAACGACCATTTGAGGTTCGAGAATTCCTGGTAGGTCGCGCCAAATTTGGTCCACACGCGGCGGCGTTGATAAATCTGGTCGCCACTGAGTCCGACCATTTGGCCGAAATCATGATCGGTACGGCCGCGAGCGTATTTCTGAGTCCATTTCGACGCACATTCTCCGACCACCCAATTGCATTGACTGACGGCGTCTCGAGCGACGGAAATGAGCTTCTCTTCTGATTCTGCCACTTGCTGTGATCCTGAATATTGCGCATAAAGAACTGACGCGGAGGCCTGCAATGCTACCGCTCGAAATCGGGCCGTTCCACTCGGTGCAGTCCGAACCCCGGAATTGGTCCAGTGTCACGCAAGTGGGCATGATCTGAAGGTCGATTTTGTGCGAGCTGCAAATTCGGGCCTGGCACGAGGCCGTGATGGGCTGCTGGGACTTTGTTCCATTGGAATCGTTGTTTTTTGCCTTCAGCAGGCTGGATCAAACGCCGATACTCCTCCTAGAATCACTAAAGGTGCGCCAAACGTCACGTCTTCTCCAGAATGCCTGGATTGCAATGAGTTTGGTGTAGCAAAATCTGGCTCAGCGGCGCGGTAGCCAAGTGGCTAAGGCAACGGATTGCAAATCCGTCATGCGCGGGTTCGAATCCCGCCCGCGCCTCATTAACCCAACTTCCCCAACAAGTCTGCGGCGTGCAGTGTTTTCC
>JBDOMX010001155.1:0-5787 GCA_039831615.1 Planctomycetaceae bacterium | reverse complement strand
CAGGAAGAAAAGCCGGGGGCGGTGCATCTGGAATTGCCGGAAGACATCGCGGCCGAAGAAACGGACGAGCCGCTGATTGAGGCGAGCCAGGTCCGACGGCCAACCGCTGAAGCCAAGTCAATCGCCGCTGCCATCGCCCGCATTCAAGGGGCGGTGTCTCCATTGCTGGTGGTGGGAGCAGGCGCGAACAGAAAACTCACCTGTCGTACACTTCGTCAGGTCGTTGCGAAGTTCGGTATCCCGTTTGTGACAACTCAAATGGGCAAGGGAGTCATTGACGAACGGAATACTCTTTTCCTGGGCAATGCAGCACTGTCAAGTGGCGACTTCGTGCATCGCGCCGTGGAAGCAGCCGACCTGATCGTCAATATCGGTCACGATGTGGTTGAGAAACCTCCGTTCTTCATGGAGCGGGGCGGGGTCGATGTCATCCACGTCAATTTCTCATCAGCAGCGGTCGACCCGGTCTATTTCCCACAGGTCGAAGTCGTTGGTGACATCGCCAACAGTGTCTGGCAAATCACAGAAGGACTTGAGAAGCAGAACCATTGGGACTTCACGCACTTCCTGAAGGTTCGTGACGCGGGAGAGGCGCACTTGCTGGAAGGAGCCGACGATCCTCGGTTTCCAGTCTATCCGCAACGGCTCGTCGCCGATGTCCGCGAGGCGATGGATTCCAGCGACATCATCGCACTGGACAATGGCGTGTATAAAATCTGGTTCGCCCGAAACTACAAGGCTCATTCGCCGAACACCGTACTCCTGGACAACGCCCTGGCTACGATGGGTGCCGGCGTCCCATCGGCGATGGCCGCACATCTGGTTTTCCCCGAACGCAAGGTCACTGCGATCTGTGGTGACGGCGGGTTCATGATGAACTCCCAGGAACTGGAGACGGCGGTGCGACTGAAGATGAATCTTGTTGTGCTGGTTCTGCGCGACGATGCCTATGGAATGATTCGCTGGAAGCAGGCGAACATGTCGTTCAAAGATTGGGGCCTGACGTATGGGAATCCCGATTTTGTCCGCTATGCCGAAAGCTACGGTGCACACGGACATCGAGTCGAATCTGCTGACGAGTTGTTGCCGCTCCTGCAGCAATGCCACGGTGAAGGAGGCGTTCATCTGATTGAGGTTCCGATCGATTACTCTGAAAACGACCGCATCCTTAATCGTGAGATTCAGCAGCGCAGCGCAGAGGTTGCACACCGAAATTCAGGCGACTAAATACCTTCCGGTTCACTTTTGAGCCTACGTTCACAACCGTCCGAGTCCTGGTGTCGGTCTTTCAGGTCACCCGGCAACATGAGCACGAAATCGATGGCCAGTCAGAACAAGGGGACCGGATTCAGCCTCAAAGATGAACTCTTCAACAGGAAACGTGTGCAGTATCTGGCCCAACTGTTCCATGGTGCGGACGACAGTTTCAATGCGGCTGGTTTCGTCCGTGACACCATGACACAACTGCAGAAACTCGAGTTGAAGGAACGAATTGTTCATATCGCCTGCGTTCTGGAAGACTACCTCGCCCCTGACTACAGGACTGCAGTCAGGCAGATCGCCGCCGCTCTCCCGCCGCCGCTTGATCCGGCACAATCTGATAACGATTTCGGCGATTTCATTTTTGCCCCGCTTGGTGAATTCGTCGTACGAAACGGACTTGCGAAGCAACACGTCACGCTGTCGCTGGCAACACTCAAAAAAATCACGATGAGATTCTCGATGGAAGATGCGATTCGCACTTTCATCGACACTCATACGGACCGGACGCTGCAGGAACTGCAGAAGTGGTCAACCGCCCGCAACTACCACGTCCGGCGCCTGGTCAGCGAAGGGACACGGCCCCGCCTTCCCTGGTCGGGCCGCCTGTCGATCGCTGCCGAAACACCATTGCCCCTGCTGGAAACACTCCACGCCGACGGGACACGTTACGTCACGCGTTCGGTGGCCAACCACCTGAATGATATTTCAAAGACAAATCCGCAGCTGGTTCTGGACACCCTCACACGGTGGAAGCGGAAAGGAGAGCAGGATGAGTCGGAATTGAATTGGATCAACCGGCACGCGCTCCGCAGCCTTGTGAAGCAGGGCCACGCTCGGGCCCTGCGTTTTCTCGGTTTCCGACCGGACCCTCATATCTCAGTCGATGAGTTCGTCGTCAATCCCACCCATATCAAACCCGGCCAGGCCATTGAGTTTTCCTTCGCGGTGACGGCACGGCGCGACGAGTCGTTGATCGTCGACTACGTGATCGACTTCGTAAAGGCCAGCGGCAAACTGTCTCCCAAAGTTCACAAGCTGAAACAGATGACCCTGCAAAAAGGAGAGTCCGTCACGCTGAACAAACGTCATGTTCTGCGAGCCAACGCGACCACTTACACACTGTACCCAGGCACACATCACCTGACGTTGCAGATCAACGGCAAAGCATTCGGCAAAAGGTCCTTTCAGCTGCTGTAGACGCCTGCCACGGACGTCCTTCCTTGCAGGTCTCCGGCAACGTTGTCGGTCCGAACGGCAATGTCGACGCTGCCAGCGTCGACATTGCAGCCGGCTCCGGGAAAGTCCACAGCGTTGCCGACGTGCCAGCATTGGCTTCGAACCCGTTTCCACTCATGCCGCATTGAAGATTCACAATCGGCACCCGGTCAGATTTGGGTGTCCGGAGGCAGTTCAGGATTTGCCGCATTTCGCGACAGGGGCAGCCAGAGAAAGCCGTTCAATCAGCGAAATGGGTGGGCATCTGCGCACGAAGATGTTATTGGAGAGGTCAGCACACGTCGCTGTGACGACGACAGTTCGCCGCTGTCGATCTTCGTCCGGTTCTTCTTTCCGCCATCACTGGACTCTCTTCATGCTGTTGTTTCTCAATCCCTTCATGGTCCGCTCAACGACCCCAACGACCCGGCTGACCTGCTGCGCAATTCTGATGATTGCCGGTGGGTGCAGCCAATCGGATCCGTCCAAAGTTAACCCGGCAGATCCCACCGAGAATGCAATGTCAGAAGAATCCAATCCACCCGAAGTCGAGCCAACGTACGGTCCAGCACCAGAAGGGAAGGTCCTGCGACACGCCGTGTTCTTTTCCTTTCAGGAATCAACAAGTGAAGAAGACGTCACCGAGGTCGTGAATGCGTTTCGAGAACTCCCGTCGAAAATCGAAGACATCATCGACTTTTCGTGGGGTGTGAATAATAGTCCGGAGGGGCTGGACGATGGCTTCACACACTGCTTCCTCTTGACGTTCAAAGACGAAGCCGGACGCGCCGCCTATTTGCCGCACCCGGCCCATCAGGAATTCGGCAGTGTCCTCAGCGGCAGGAATGACAACACGTTTGTCATCGACTACTGGGGCACCCCGCTTGAGAATCCGCCGGAATCGCAGCTGAAGCATGCCGTCTTCTTCCGCTTCAAAAAGGAGGCCTCACAGGAAGAGATCCGGAATGTGGAGGAAGCGTTCGCCGCACTTCCGTCAAAAATCAGCGAGATCAAAGGATTTGAATGGGGAACGAACAACAGCCCGGAAACAATGTCAGACGGATTCACTCACTGCTTTATGGTCACATTTGATTCCGAGGAGGGCCGCAAGGTCTACCTCGATCATCCAGACCATCTGGCTTTCGTTGCAGTTCTGAGGCCCGTTCTCGACGCCCCAAGAGTACTCGATTTCCGGGCCGAAGAATGAGCTTCACCGTCTGAATCCCTGGCGAATGTTTGCCGCTCCTGAACGGGGAGACATCGGCAGCATGCCCCTGCCGCGTGATTATCGCACGAAGATCAGTGCACCGGTTCGATCGGGGTGGATGTCACATACCAAATTGGTTTCCTGCTCCCAATCCGATTGTCTTGTGGTGGGTTGCTGTGAAACCGTCCCTTCAGTTTCGTTGTCGTGATCTCGGTCGGCCACCTGCAGGCCGAGATCCGCCCGCTGAATTGCCGCGACCGCCACGTTGTCCACGGGGCCCCGCCTGACCTTGACGGTTGCCGCGCCCGCCACCCCGCTGCCCTTGTCCCGCTGCGTTTCCGGGGCCGTTTCGACGACGCCCGTTTCCAGCCTGCCCCTGCCCCTGACCCTGACCGCCAGTCGATGCCTGCTGCTGCATTTGTTGGCGCAGGCTGGTGAGCGCGGCAGCCAGCTCCGCAGCATTCAGAGCTCCATCACCGTCCTGATCGAATCCCTGAATCATCATCCCGGCCATTTGAGACGCATTCGGGCGATTCCCGCCTCCTGGACCGCTCCCCTGCTGTCCAGACCCCTGGCCTGCAGCTCCGTTTCCCCCGGGACCGGCCTGGAGAGTTCCGAAAACTGCGAATGTAAGAACTGTGACCGTCGTCATCGTCAGAGACCTGATCATGTTTTTCTCCGCGAAAGTTTGCTCACCCCTGAAGGGCTGCGTGTAGGTGTGTGCCCCGGACGCGCTCATGCTGGAAATACTCTGCGGTCTTCCGGCTTGGCGCAACGCGATCGAGGATGTTTGTTGCGCAAGTTCATTTCAGACGACGCATCACGAAGTGCTGCGTCAGCCAATGGATGCACCTCCCCTTGTCAGTAAGTAACCGTTTTTTCGATCCGGGATTTCGCCGGGAATCAGGCATTTTCCGGTTTTATTTGACGAAGAACCGGTGGCACTCAACGAGACGCCCCTTCCGAGCAGACCTTTTTCGGTCACAGGACCCGGACAGCACGACAGTTTTCAATTCACAGTTGATTGGACGCGACAACCAACTCCACAGGTTCTGCGAGCCTTGTCGCGTTCAGTCAAGCCAATGCGGCGATGATCATCAGCGCCAACCCCAGAAGACTACTGAGAATGCAAAGTACCATGGCGACCCGCGCGACGCGCCGGTTGTGCAATTCGCAGGTCGTCGCCTTGTGCTGTTTGTAGATGATTAATGCGGCAACACCGATGAATCCGGACGCAAGGACACACAGCAGAATCCGAAGCGAAGTGTCCATTATCAACCTTCAGGCGAAACGCGCGACGAATCACCGCCGCGATCTGGAAACTCATCTCCAACATACCTGGCAACTCGCGACAGAACCATGGTACGTGTTTGAGGCCGCTCCACGCCCGGAACCGACTGCAGCCGGAGAATGGTGCTGGCAAAAGTGACCCTGGGGCAAGCTGAACCGAGCGGGACACTTTCAGGACTGAAACCACACGAAGATTGGCCGGCGTCCGTTATGATCCATCGATTAAGTACAGCGGTCGCGAGTTTTTCGGATCAAGCGGAATTGATTCGTAACCGTGGTCAATCGACGGAACTTTCCTGAAAATCGTCCCGCCGATTCGCGAGTGTATTCTCCAACTCGTTCAAGGTTCGAGGATTCAGGTGACACGGCGCGTGGGTCCTGGAAAGCCAGTGGAATCCCGTTAGACTACCGCGTGTTCGCGGGCGTTTTTAAAACACATAGACAACCTGCGTGTCTCGCGAAAAGCACTGAATCAGCCAATTGACCAGTGTTTTACAGGTCAGGCCGAGTGGCGGAATTGGCAGACGCACGGGACTTAAAATCCCGGGTCCCGAATGGGACGTGCGGGTTCGAGTCCCGCCTCGGCTAAACTTCACCAGTGTTTTTACTGGGTTTCAGCGAATTCGCTGGTGATGACTTCTTGTGTTCTGTCGTGTTCTCTCCTGTTCTGACATGATCTGCCCCACTATGTGCCCCACCTAGCCTGCATTGCGCACCATTTTTCAACGCAAACGCCTCCTCGAGCGTAGGAAGAGTGGAAAAACATTTCACTTCATAAGCACGGGAGGCGTTCGATGTCTGAGACACAGTGT
>JBDOMX010000573.1:0-5791 GCA_039831615.1 Planctomycetaceae bacterium | reverse complement strand
TCTTCGACTATGTAGATGTGGTCGCCGATGACCATGCCCGAGCCGACGCGCTGTGTGGCTTTAGGATGCAGCCAGAGGCGGTCGGAGGTGATGTCACCTTTGCCGCCCAGCTTGACGGCAAACGCTTGCCCGTTGTAACCGGTCATGCCGACGACGGTGCCGTTGCCGTAGATGGGGGAGGCGTAGACGAACTTATTGTGTCCGCCGCATTCCCAGAGTTCATCGCCGGTTTTGGGGTCCAGCCCTTTCACGTTCGGCCGCGTGCCGAGCAGGAGTTGGTCTTTGCCGTCGTGTTTGATGATCAGCGGCGTACCCCACGAGCCGAACTTTTCGTCGTGCTGCCAGACGGTCTTGCCGGTTGTCTTGTCGACGCAGAGCAGAAAGTTCTTGCCGGTTTTCTCGTTCGGTCCGCACCAGAGCATGGCGGTGTCGCCGTAGATGATGGGAGAGGCACCGCTGCCGAACTTGTGTTGGAACTCGCCGAGATCGGTCCGGTTCCAGAGGGCTTTGCCGTCCATGTCGTAGCAGAACATGCCGGCCGAGGCGAAGCTGACGATCACGCGTTCGCCGTCGGTGACGGGCGAGGAGTTGCAGTACCAGTTGGGGTTCCAACTGAGTTCCTTAACGGGATAGGAAATGTCCTGCTTCCACAGCAGTGTGCCGTCTGTTCGTGACAGGCACAGCAAACTGCGGGTGGCCCCTTTGTCGTTGGCTTGCGTGAGGAAAATCTTCTTCCCGAAAACGATGGGTGTCGAATTCCCCTGGTACTCCAGCGGGACTTTCCACTTGACGTTCTTCGACTCACTCCAGGTCAGCGGGAGGGAAGTGTCTTGCGAAAATCCCTGTCCGGTGCTCCCGCGCCAGGCGGGCCAGTCTTCGGCATGGAGATTGGATGCAAGAACAACGAGCAGGACGAACACGGAAGCGAGAGTTTTCATGGTGGGAACTCGACTTGAACGAGAGGATGGCGAACGTGCGATCGATGTAACACTCGGAAGACGACACATCGATTCTTGTCGATCCGATAGTACCCCTTGCGCATCCTGAAGACAAGTTTCTCGCGGTGACCGGTGTTCTGTTTGAACACTGCTTGCGTTAGTGATCGTGCGAACGGAATAATCGAGACCGAGTTGCTGCTGATCACAGTCACCAATGAGTGGATAGAAGGCGGGACAACATCGAGTCTCATCCTGTGAACACAGCCAATCCGCCAGAGGTCTCGCAGCCGATGGTATCGCGTTGCCCGACTGGTGGTGTCGCGGTCGCGATTGCGGCGGGCATTTTATGGGACGCGTTCCTGCCACTGACGTGGATGAGTTGGGTGGGTGTGGGAATTCTGTTCTGCGTTGGTTGGCTGGTCGCTTTGAGGATTCGCCAGCCGCGCATGGCGCTGCTGTTATTGCTTGCCGGCTGTGTTTGTCTGGGGGCAGCGCGGCATCACGGGTTTCGTTTCGTGCGCGCACCGGATGCGATTGATCGCTATGTCACGGAAGAACGGAGACCGGTGCGGCTCACGGGAATCGTGACGGCGGAACCCTGGATTCGGCCGCGGGAGGAAAACTCGGGACCGACTGCGGCGCATCAGTTTGATCGGTCGAGTTGTGACATTTCCTGCTCCGCGATTGCGACGGATGACGGTGTGGTGCGTGTCTCGGGATTGGTGCGACTCTCGGCTTCCGGGCATTTGTTGCATGTGCATGCCGGTGATGAAGTCGAGATACGGGGTTGGCTTTCGCGTCCGTTCCCGCCGGGCAATCCGGGTGAATTCGATTTTCGCGAGTATCCTGCTGGCCAGGGGATTGCTGCAGTGGCGTCGGTCGATACGCCGGATGCGGTGCATCGGATCGGGCATTTTTCGGGCTGGTGGTTCCGGCGTGCGATGGACGGGCTGCGTGACCGGGCGGGAGTCGTGTTGATGGAACAGGTGGGTGAGCGTCAGCTCCCGGTGGCGTCGGCGATTCTGCTCGGTGACCGCTCGTTAATGGGCGACGATGTGCGCGATGCGTTTGCCGAAAGCGGAGCCATGCATCTGTTGGCGATCTCCGGGCTGCATGTGGGGATTTTTGCAGCCATGTTCTGGTTCGCGTGTCGGCTGTGCGGTGTGTCGAATCGAGCCACGGCGACTGTCGTGATCGCGGCAGTCGTGTCGTATGCGTGCCTGACCGGTGGCAGGCCTTCGGTCGTCAGGGCGACGATTTTCGTTTGCATCGCGGCGTTGGGCCATCCTTGGTATCGGCAGGTGTCGATGGTCAACGTCTTGGCAGTGGCGGCGTTAATTGTGCTGGTGTGGAGACCGACGGATCTGTTTGACACGGGCGCACAACTTTCGTTTCTGGCAGTGGCGGGCATGATGTGGAGTGGCAGCCTGGGGTTGTTCGGAAATCGTGACGAATCGCCAGAAGACAAGCCGTTACCGATGGACTCACCGGGTCTGCTGGAACGGTCTCTTCGCAGTGCAGCAGGCTACGTGCTTCGGGTCTATGTCACGATGGCGGCGATCTGGCTTTGCACGGCTCCGCTGGTGGCCGCGCGGTTTCATCTGGCCTCGCCGATTGGGTTTGGCATCAATGTGTTTCTCATACCGTTCGTCGCGGTCGTGTTGTGGTTGGGGTATGCGTTGCTGTTTGTTGGCTTGGTGATGCCCGCGTTGGCGATGCCGTTTGCCTGGGCGTTTGACGGTTGCCTGGGGGTGATGTTGGGCATCGTGGATGTCGCTGCGGATTGGTCGTTGGAACATTTCTATCTGCCGGGGCCTCGGATGTGGTGGCTGCTGCTGTATTACGCGATCATGGCCGCCTTGCTGATTGCGGGTGTTCGTCAGCGGGCTCAACGCGTGATGGGAATGGCCTTGGGGAGTTGCGTGTTGATCGGGTTAGCGATCGGATTGATGCCGCGATCATCGGACACGCTGCGATGCACGTTTCTGGCGGTCGGTCACGGCGGTGCGATTCTGGTCGAGTTTCCTAACGGGCGGACGTTGTTGTACGACGGCGGATCGATCAGCAGCCCTGATCGTCCTTCGCGCGCCGTCGCCAATGCGCTGTGGCATCGGGGGCGCTGGCGTCTGGATGCGGTGGTGGTCTCACATGCTGACATTGATCATTTCAACGGGATCCCAACCTTGTTGGAGCGCGTTCCCGTCGGTGTCGTGATCGCCTCGCCGACTCTGTTCGACTTTCGTCAGCAGGCGGTTGCTGAGTTCTGTGACTCACTCGCAACGGCCGATGTGCTGATCCGTACGTGTTTCGCAGGTGATCGACTGGTGTTCGATCGCGATGTCTCCGTCCGCGTGTTGCATCCGAGAGCCAGCGAGCATTTCGAGACCGACAACGAGAACAGTGTCGTGTTGGTGATCGAATACGGTTACAGGACAATTCTCCTGACCGGCGATCTGGAAGACGATGGATTGAGGGAAGTGCTTGATCGGCTGCCTGCGCAAGTGGACGTGTTGCAGTCACCGCATCACGGCAGCCTGGATGCCAACACGGCGGAATTGGCTCAGCGAACGCAGCCGACGACGGTGGTGGTCAGCAGTGGTCGCGCGGCAGCGATGGCGAAGTTGAAAGAGCGATACGGCGACCGTGTCGAAATCCTCTCGACATTCGACCATGGAGCGGTCACGGTCGAGATTGAAGCGTCGGGTCAGATGCGAACATCGTGGCATCGACGAGAGCAGGCGACGTCTCGACAGTTGACGGCTAGGGAACCTTGAGCTGGTCTTCGTGCGACTTCAACCCTTGCATCGCTGTTTTTAGGGTGCTGCGGATCTCCTCCGTCTTGCGTGTGGCATTCTGAACATCGGCCTGGGCACCGGAAATCAGATGCATTCCCTCGTCTCCCTGGGAGACCGTACGATTCAGGGCAAGCAGGGCGGGTTCAAAGTCATTCTTGAGTTGTTCGGCCAACCGTTCGGTGGCCTCGACGATCGTGACGGAAAGCTGGTGAACGGCCTGTCGGTCGTAGAGTCGTTCTTTCTCGGTCAATTCGCGCGTTGACACTTGTTTGTCGGTCGACGTTTTAGGAGCGGCTGCGACCAGTCGACCGAACGGATTGGCGCTGGCGTTGGATTCTGCGTTGGCGGCTTCGACGGCTTTCAGGCCGCGTTGGGCACGTTCAAAGTCGGGGCGCAGTTCCAGGGCTGTCTTGTAATGCTTGATGGCCTGTTTCAAGTTCTTCATGTCGAGATAGACGTTGGCAAGATTCTGATGCGCCTCGGCCATTTCGGGATCGATGCGGATGGCCTCGCGGTAGGCGGAAATTGCCATACTGGCTTGATCCAGTTTCTTCTGGGCGATGCCAAGATTGTAATACCCTTCGGCCGAATTCCTGTCGCGCTGTACGCCCCGTAGCAGTGAGTCGACGGCCTTTCGGTACTCTCCCAGGCAGTTGTAAACCGCACCCAGATTGATGTGAGCCTTGCCGGAAGCGGGGTTGAGTCGGGTGACACGCTCAAAGTGCTTGGCAGCGTCGGGGTAGTTCTTTGACAGGAAGTACGCTGCGGCCAAGGCTTCGTGTGTGGCCCTGTTGTCGGCGTCCTGCTCGAGGGCGTCTTCGAATAACAAAATGGCTTGTGCGAAGTCACGTTTTCGCACGCACGCGCGGGCCCGCTTGGAGAGGTCGTCCGCTGGAGATTCCGAACTCATTCGCCGTTCCTTCGGTGTGACCGTACTTTCGAATCAGGTGAGTACCAGCAGCTTATTTCGCGGGCCTTCCTGGAAGGCAACCTTGCCTTCTCTGGCCAGCCAGCCGACGCCCTGCATGGCCAGGTCGCGTGGAACATCGAGTTCCCGCGCCAGTCTGCTCAGCGTGACCGGTCCATTGTCGTCCAAGTAACACCAGACCAGTCCCGCGACCAGGCCGATGCTCTCGATCTGTTTGGTTTCGATTGCCCTGGTTTCAACCGCAGTTGCCATCGGCGTGCCTCCGTACAATGTGACTCCGTGCAGCGTGTCAAATTGCCGGGCTGGATTATACGCGGGAACGGTTCCAAGACGCAAAGAAACTTTCTTATCGCAACAGGATTCGCCCCAGGAGACCACACTGTTTCGTCGTCAGATGATCTGTTCCTCGTCGTTGAAACCGGAGTCACAGTTCAGGCTGCTGGAGATCGCTTCGAGGAGATCGTGTGTCTCGACGAGTTCGTGATCGGTCCCCTGATAAAGCACTAACACCGTGAAATCCTCGGTCGTGAATACACGGAAGAACGCGCTGTTGATCAGTTCGAGACAAACGAATTCCAACTCGCACGCCAGCGCCTCATGTCCACAAACCGTGGCCTGTGTGAAGTACTCGTCCAACTCCTCGTATTCTTCCCGAAAAGCTTCTAACGCAGATTCCAGCACCTCCGTAGCGGCAGGGCGATCAGGGAACAGGCTGAGAGACCAGAACGAGGATCCACGATTGGAAACCGTCAAGAAGACATCGCGCCCCTCGGCTTGTTCCGTCAGTTCCCAGTCTTCAGGAAACTGAAATCGAACGCTGTGGGCTTCAAACTGGGACATGGTCGGTTTGCCGGGTCATGCGATTGAGAGCGAGAAGGGGGCGTCCGTTCAGCGATGGGTTGTGGCTGTAAGCAGCATCGATTATTCTGAATTTCTCGATACGGTTGCAGATCCCCAGCCACAGGCATTGAACGGCGTTTTCGTTCTCGATGCAAGTGTGCTTCCTGCGTTGTGCCGTTTCGCGATCATTTCTCCGGTGGCGTTCGTCCGCAGACAGCGTGAATCGTCGATTCCCGTTTCGGAGTTCGTCGATTGGTGTTGAGTACTTGAAGAGGAATCGAAAATGACAT
>JBDOMX010001149.1:0-5839 GCA_039831615.1 Planctomycetaceae bacterium | reverse complement strand
CTGTTGAGCCATCTTCCAGGTGGCGGGTACGTGCTGCTCCAGGTCTGGTGTCACCCAGTACCTGCTCCCATCGCCGATGTTGGTCGGTTGCCATCGCCGCAACCGAGACCTCGGATAGAGCCATTGCCGCAGCGGACCGACGATTTCGTCAGGAGGAAATCTGCGCTCGTAACTGGTTGGCGATTCGCAGTAAACCTCGAATGTAATGGAGTCAACATTGTAGTCCGATGAGGCCCCGGCCTGCCACGCCCTGTTATCGATCAGATCGAAGACCAGGGACTCGCTGAGGCTTCGTTGCATAAGCCTGCCCTCGGCATTGAGCAGACGGGAACTGACCACCGGAGTTGGCACAAATGCAAACGTCCCGATCGGTGCCTCCTGAGTGATTTCAAAGCGGATGCAGTCCACAGGCGACGTATTCTCATCCTGATAGGGAAGGTTGAATTCATTCACGTCGCCGTCGCTGGTGGCACCACTCCAGATACCGCCACTGTAACGTGCCATGGAATTCCCCCAGAGCCGCAATTCGTCCATTTCGAGGCGATCCGCGACCTCGTCCATCGTCATCTCACGCCCGGTTTTCTGGTCAACGGCCTGCAGCTGCAGAACGCGTTCATCACTTTTGAGGATCGGCCCGAATTCCCCCAGTTTTACACGATCACGAAACCCGGTGCGTTGAATGATGCCTCCATGCTCGCGTGAGAAGTCATTCAGAAACCCGGGCGTCCCCACAAACACACGAGGAAAGACAGCGAAGACGACGCCCGACATCAATAACGATGCGAGACACATGCCGAGAACCATCAGCCTGAAACGGGGATTGATCCAGCGAACGCCCGAGTCGGTCTGAATGCCGTGTCGAACGCCAATCGCACCGTCCACCGGCGGTGCCTGAGCGTCGTCGCCTGCAACGTCTCCCAGCTCAGCCCTGTTTTTCAGGCGTAACAAAGTGAACAGAGAAAGTGTCCAAACGATGAGGATCATCATCCCGATCAGGGATAACCCGAGGTAGGGAGCTTTTGTCAGCACACTGGCCACCGCCAGCTGAAGAACGCTGAGTGCAACCAGCCACCAGTACTGACGGTCCTGTTTTCGCATGAACAGAACGATCCACGTCAGATAGATACTGAGATGCGCGCCCGAAAGAATACGGGCCTCCACGGTCCCCAGAACCAGTTCGGCGCCCGCTGCAAAGACGGCGATCACTCCACAGATGTTGGCCAACAGTACGGGCAGAACCAGCCATCGCTTGTGCTCGTTCCACACGGCAGCGACCACGGCGAAAACAGGTGTCAGCGCGACAGGAAACATTGTTCCTTCCGCAACCGCCAGCACAATGGAAGCACCACACACGGTCAGCGTCATAGCCAGCAGAAAATCAGATTTGATCTCTCGGCTGGAATTCATTGAAGCACTCGACTGGACGGATGGTTGACGTTGCCCGACGGGCTCTTCGTCCGACTTGACGGTTCACTGATTCGATCGAAGCTGACCATTTCGTTGAGTGCCGCTGCAGTCGCCGGTACGACAACCATGCGTTTCATCACATCGACGGTGTCAGGCAACAAATCCGCACACAGCTGAGCCAGTGCCAGATGGCAGTACTCCGGTCGCGATGTGATGACGACCCCGCGACACCTTTGCAGAACTCCGGCGTCTGCCAGTTGTCGGAGCGCCGGCTCAAGCGATGGAGAGTCCGCCGGCTGACACTCCGCCAGCACATCCATCGCCTCGTTGGCAAAGCGAGATCCTTTGGGATCGTGGACAAATGCCGGCGTCCGGCCGGCCACGGCCAGGGTCGACAGACCGACGGATCCGTAGTGAGCTCGTGCCGCACAAAGCGTCGCGGCCGCCGAAACGGCCAGTTCCAGTTCTATCTCAGAAAAACCATTGTGAGCACACAGGTCCAGCAGAATGAACAAATCCGATTCACGATTCTGGTGAAACTCCTGTACCATCATCCGTCCGCGCCGAGCTGTCGACCGCCAGTGAATTGACCGAGGGTTATCACCGGCGCGGAATTCACGAATGCGATGAAACTCGTCATCAAACACTCCACCTCGCATGGGCTGACTTTGACTTGATTCAGCCTGTTCCAGCTGGCGACGTGCCCAGGCCGTTCGCAATCGCCCGGTTTGAGGACGAACGAGAATCGATTCAGTATTCGTAATGATCTGGCCCCGTTCGCCGATTCCCAGAGGAAAGCGCGAGCTGATCCGTATGGGCCCAAGCTGATAGCGTCCCCGTTTTTGAAATGTTGCATGATAGTGGCCTGTCCGCCGTTCTCCCGCCGGCAGTCGGACGATTGTCACAATCCCGGCGCCGAGCAGGTGAGTGCCCGTGCCGTCCGTTGCCGCGATTTCGTCGCGAATGTCGAGCAGTCGCGACGTGATCCATGACTTTTGATTGACCACGGTGATGTCGACAATCACTGGCGTCCCGGCCATCACTCGGTCGCGTGCCCGACGTTCGACGCGCACTCCGCGCAAAGCCATGTACACGAACCAGCCGTTCAAAATCCACGGTCCGGCCATTAATCCGAATATCAGCAACAGCATATTGGAGTGCACGACCAGGCCTGCCACTGCCAACAGCAGCATCATCCCCAGATGCACCAGTCCTTCACGAGGAATGACAACCCGAGACCGCATGCCGAGGCGAGCCAGCAACTGCGAGATGCGCCGGCCAAAGAACATATTGCCCACGGCGATCACCGCTGAGATGCCGCCGAACGTGAACAACAGCACCTGTGTCACACCGCGAAAATCGGGCTGGTACAGTGGAAGGACGTAGCCGCCCATCAGACACGCTACGGCCACAAGGGCCTGGGTAATCAGGCTGGCACTGAGCGGGACGCGATGATGTGAATTCTGAGGAGCCAACGGATCTTCCACGAATGATGGCACAGAAATCCTGACGCGGAGAATTCTGGCACAATCGATGCCATCATTCCACGCAGTCAGCGGGAACAGCCAGCGCCTTCATGTCTGCTTGAGAAAGCCTGACGCGCCGCCTTTAATAACGTGAGCGAGACTGCCGCGAAAACTTTGTATGTTTATTCACAAAACACGACCAACAGGCCAAATCTGACGTCGTCAGCCGTGATGAAACGCGTTTGTTCCCAGCTGCTGAAATGTTCTGGAAATCCGGGGACCGCGATGGATGATGGTCCTCATGCATTGTTTGGAGTCCAGGTCACCGGGGTCAGTGTGGTGCAGAACCACCGCCATGGGGGCGATGTCTTTTGACTTCGACGGCGCCTGAGGAGACGATGATGGCCGAATGAATTCTCGAAAGGCCAAAACCTGAATGCGTGGAAACACTGTTTGCCACTCAGCCGCCGCAGCTCAAATCGACGCGATGTCGAGAACCGTTCGACCACGGCCGCTTCAGCCATTTCCAAAAGGAATCCAGCCATGATCAACATGCGACCCCGCCCGCCGCTGAGTCGACGTCGTTTCCTGAGTACGGTCACGGCCGCGACCATGGCAGGCCACGTGGCGCTGGATGGCCGACATCCGATGATCGCGGGTGCCGTCGAAACGGCTAAACGGCTGCCGGCCCCGGTCCATGTGACGGACATCGAAGTGCATGAGATCACCGTGCCCTACCGTGACTGGATCGCCGGTCCACTGAACCACTACTACGGACCCACACGTCGAACAGTGTACGTGGCACACACCGATAACGGATTGACCGGGCTTGGTGAAAGTGGAGGGCCCGAGTCACCTGACGTGATCGAGCAATACATCGGAACCAATCCGTTTGACTGGGTCGGGGACGAAACGTCACTCGGCCTGGGCACGGCCATGTATGATCTGATGGGAAAGGCGGCCGGAGTCCCGGTGTATAAGCTCTTCGGGCAGCGATACCGACGACTGGTGCCAGTTGGCTGCTGGACCGTTTCCACGAATCCCGGTCACATGGCGCAAACGGTCAAGCAGTACGCGGCGGACGGCTATACCTGGTTGAAGTACCACCTGTCTCCATTCGAAAACGTGATCGACCAGCTCACGGCGATGCAAAAAGTCGCGCCAAAAGGCTTCCGCGTCATGTTCGATTTGACGATGGGTGGCACGACGGACCACATCCCCGAACTGCTCGAAAGGATGGCAGAATTCCCGATAGCCGGCGCCTTTGAGGACCCGTTGAATGAACGCAACATTGAAGGCTACATTGAACTGCGGAAACGGTCCCCATTGCCAATCCTGCTGCACCATGCTCCGCTGGGACATACATTTGAAGTTCTGCGCCGCGCGGCCGATGCCTACATCGTCGGGCATGCTAAGATCGGAAGTGCAATCCGAGCTGCTGGTCTCTTTGCCGCAGCCAACGCGCCGTTCATGCTGCAAAACGTCGGCGGCATGATCACACGGGCAATGACCACTCACATGCAGGCAGCTTTCAAGACGGCCACTCACCCGTTCCACTCCGACGCCGAAACCTGGAGTGACGATGTGGTCAACGAACGACTGGAGCCCGTTAATGGGCTGTTGCGTGTGCCGGAAACACCTGGGCTTGGTGTGACAATCAATCGCGAAGCACTCGATCGTCTCAAACACCTGACGCTGCCGGAACAGGATCGATGGATCATCCGGACACGCTACGCCAATGGAACGACGATGTACAACATCGCAGATCCGAAGAATTCAATCTTTATGGTTCGTCCGGATCACCGCCGGCTGGCTCCGATGAGCTACAGCGCACCACTGTCAACGGACTATTGGGATAATGACGGCACCGAGCAATACAGGATGATGTTCGCACAGATAGAAAAGGACGGCATTGTGCTTGTTCGAGACTGATCAGAAAGTGCTCGCACACAAGTCCACAGACAACACGGAAGCAGCTGCAGAACTGACCGGTCCACCTGAGCCGTTGCGACGGGATTCAATGGCGGCCCTCAGGTCAAACGCAAACTGACTGATTGTCGCGACTTTTTTGCCGCAGCATCAGGCAGGTTGACCCCAATGCGGCCACGAGAAACGTGACGCTGTATCGTACAATAACGTTCCACACCGCGTTGGAAACTCGAAAGGCGTCGTCATCCGGAGACAACATTCCTCCGTGAAAGCTCGTGTGCACCGCTGATGCATTCAGCCATATCAGAACAGCGATCACCGGAAGTACCACCAGAGTCGACATGGCAAGAGTCCGTCCGCAGCAGATCCGTGGTGACATGCGGCGAATGTATTGATTTACCAGGGCACCGTGTGACCAGGCAACCGGTAACGTGATAAACGCGAATCCGATCGCTGCCATCCAGGCGGGAAAGATGACCAGCATCAACGCTGACGGAAACAGACGGCTGGCAATGATGAAACCAGCCTGGTAACCAATGAAGATAAAAACGGCGAACAGCAGTGTTGCTTTCGAAACGCTCATCTTGACTGCTCTTTTCCTGAACGGATTACTCGTCGGACCACGACTTTTTCCGCCTCAGAATTGCTCGATTCTTAACAGCCGGCCGAGCCGAATCATCGAAGCGGAACGGCGCGGGAAAGAAAATGTATCTCGCAGCGGATTGCCTGATCACACTGTCTGGCGCAGTGATACGGAATCTGCAGTTCATGCAGTGAGTTTCAGGTGTTCCCGACGGCCGGATCACATGCCCCGCGAGCACATGGTCCGCTGGCTGATGCAATCCCGCGGTGACTCCGGACCGGGTGACCTGTTGACTTCTGAAAAATCAGAACAGGAAACGGCCGATCCCTTGACCGCCGGCTCGCCCTGAAGATGTTCGTGCAATCGCGACGTGCTACGCCGATCGGCTGCGACGGCCGACAGTCTTCCACGCGATCAGGCCTGTCGCCAGCGTCAGCGCCGCGCCCGTTAAATG
>JBDOMX010000878.1:0-5841 GCA_039831615.1 Planctomycetaceae bacterium | reverse complement strand
CTGGCCGCCACCACCAGCACCGCCGCCGATGGCTCCACCACCGGCACCGCCGCCAGCGAATGTGAAGGTGAAGATTTGGACCAGATTCTGGAACTGCGGTGCAAGTGACAGACGAACGTATCGTCTGTCGGCCGAAATCACCGCATTAACTGTCAGCTGGATTCCATCCTGAATGGTGTCAATGATGGGTGTGAAACCAACGGCTCCGGTACCAACCTGAGGGATCAGTGTCGACACAAATGGTCTCGATGTCTGATCAATCAGCGTCGCCTGCTGACCGTTAAACAGGGTCACCTTCGGAGCGAACAGGACATTGGAACGTCGATCGGACTGCACAGCTTCCAGGAAGAAGAAAGCTTCAAGGTCGCTGAGGATGGCCATCCCCACGGAGAGACCACCGGTTGGATCGAAGTTACCGAACTGAGGAATTCCCAATTCAAATGATCCCTGTTGGAACTGAATATCGAAATCATCCGTAAACTGTCCAGGTGCGGCTAATCCGACGGTCTGTCCGCCGAATCTGTCCTGCGTAAAGTTGTTTCTTGGCACAGTCGTGAACAGACCACCGCCTCCAAACTGGCCGCCTTGCTGGCCACCTTGCTGGCCGCCTTGCTGGCCACCTTGCTGGCCGCCTTGCTGGCCGCCTTGACCACCAGCGGCACCGGCTGCACCACCGATCCCTCCGAGTCCGGCTGCACCACCGGCCTGACCGGCTGCTCCAGCTGCACCACCGCCCTGCCCGCCAGCTCCGCCCTGGCCACCTGGCAGAGTGAAGTTCGTGGAACCGAACGACGGAACGCCGGGAGGATCTCCCAGTGAGTCGGGGACGTTGAAGTCAAAGTCCACGCCGATTCGTTCGAAGAAGGTGTCTGAAACCGCGATGAAGCGAACTTCAACGGTCACCTGCAGGTCCTGCAGCTTCCGCAACTGTTCCAACAACTCCACAATCTGATCATGCACCGCTGGTGTCTGGCGAATCACCAGACTCAGCGTGTTCTCGCTCACGCTGACCGTTCCTTCTCCGCCGTCGAGATCCCAGGTTCCGGGAGCAACAGCGGTCGTGATCATGTCCTGCAGACCGGAGAAATCGATCTCACCGTCCCGGCCTCGTCGAGATGATCGGCCGCCACGCGAAACTCCACCAGGACCGATTTGCACGGCCAGGTCATCCTCAAGCTGATACAGGCCATTGCCTCCCGCTGATCGGCGTTCGATATTCTCGAACGGATTGGCATCAGGAACAGCCGACAAAGGCACGACCAGGTCAGCAACCGGGTAGGGAGTCGCAATAAAGTGCGATTCCTGTTCCAGCATGTCCGTGATCTTCAGAACCTCATTTTCCACGGTGTAGACCAGTCCACCTGACTGCTGCAGCAGCAGATTCAGTGCACTTCGAAGTTCAATGTCGTCCACGTCGATGCTGACGGTCTGATTCGCCAGATGTCCCTGAGACTCAATCGCCTTCCGGTCGAGCACAATGTTGATTTGGTGAGTGTTGGCGATGTGGCTGATGATTTCAGTCAGTGCCACATCGTGGAAGTGCAGTGAGACCTGACTTCGCAGACTCTCCTGAATCCTCAGTTCGCTTTCAGTCAGTTTACGACCACCACCGTAGCCGTAGCCTGCGCGGCGACCCTTCAGATCCAGCCACTTGCGAACGTCAGGGAACATGTTTGTGTCGCGAGGACCGGCCAACGATCTTTCGATGTCATTGAACTGATCCAGATTGCCCTGTGCCTGACGTGCCCTGACATCGTCATTAAACGCGATCTGCCTCGCCAGTTTGGATTTCGTGAGAATTGCCACGGTTTCCGGCAGATTCGGATTCAGGTCGTACGCCTTTTGCGCAACCAAAACGGCCTCGGGGTAACGACGCTGGTTTTCCAGATCGTTGTATTCCTGGACCAGATCGGCCACTTCCTGTTCGATGCGAATCTGGTGCTTGATTGAGCGTTCGATGTCCGCACGAACGGATGCGTTGCGTTCGTCCAGATCAAGCATCGGAGCACGCTGCTCGCGATACGATTCCAGATCGCCGCGTTGACGCGTGACATGGTTTGTGAGCGACTGAGCGTCGTTCTCTGTTAGACCCGCCGACTGGATGTCGGCCAGAGTCGTATCCAGAATCCGGAGCCCTTCGTCGACATCCGTGTCTTTCATGCTTTGTGCACGAGCCACATCATTTTGGACTGCTGTGTGCATGCGTTGCAGACGAGCATTATGCTGGTCGACAGCGGCCGTCAACGGATCTTCGTCCAGGGTCAGTTCGAGGTCGACTGCCTGAGCCGCCACGGTGCGCACCTTGCTTTCGCGCACAGTAGACAATTCCTGCAGCTGATCCTGCAACTGCTGACGACGGAAGCTGTCCAGTTCACCAATGTTCTGCCTGGCGATCAGGAACGCTTTTCTGGCAGCCGCACGATTGCCGGCTCGCAGTTCAATCATCCCTCTTTGCCAGGCGTCTTCCGCTGACATTGCTGTGTCGGTGCCGACTTCGATGGAAATGGTGTCGACTTTCGGATTTGATGAAATCGCAGGAATCTTATTCGCGCGATATTCAGCAGTTTCGGAGAAGGGTGCACTCGCGAATTCATCGGCTGACTCTGCAAACGGATTTGACTCGCGATCAGCGGCGTCCGCTTCGTCAGCAGGTCCGGTGCGATGGGTGTCTGCGACGTCGGTGAAAAGTTCATACGCCTGTTCTTCTTCCGGGGCATCAATTTCCCCATGCTGCACCTGACCAAATTCAGCATCCGCATGGTCTGCTGCATCCGTCAGATTCGCAGCGAGGGTGCGCTCAGTCAGTTCAAAATCAATGTCCGACTCTGCACCAAAGGCAGTTCCCTGAACTGCCGCGGAGAAACGATGAATGTCTTTGCGAACCAGCGCCGGCGTGTCGTCGAAGTCGCCATACTGAACCCCCAGGGTCTCGGCCTGATCGGCCAGTTGGACGGCCAGTGCGAAGTTCTTTGAATCCATGGCGGCGCGAGCCTGGTTCAGCAGCTGACTGGCCTGTTGACGCGTTGGGCTGACCGCACGCTTTGACGCGGCGGCGACCGCGGGGTCATTGGCCAGAAACGTCGTGGTGCCTTCGATGCGATCGATGGCCGCCAGGATATCTTCCGGCTTTTTGTCCCACAGCCCCCAGTTAATTTTCATTTTCTGGGCCTGCAAGGCTCGTGTACGAGCCAGGCGGGTGTCCCCGGCTTCCAGAGCTTCCGTCGCCTCTTTTGCAAAACGTTCTGCCAGAGTCCGATTCACCAGAGCGCGCCCCTCCTTCGTGTCGGGGACCTGCGGTTCCGCTTCCACCGTTCGGAGCTCGGTGGCCGCGGCCACCGCATCCGGTTCCAGTTCGTCCCAGTCGCCAACGTCTTCGACGGACCAGGTGGCAGCCTGTCTCAAGTCGTCCATTGACTCGACAAACTGTTTCGGAGTTTGCTCATTCCGTCGCCAGTCCGACGTCAACGTGGCAGCAGTGGCTGCCAGTCGTCGAGCTTCGACAAAACGTCCGCGACTTGCCGACTGACGAGCGTCTTTCATGAACTGTCTGGCAAGCAACGCGTCGTCTGCATTTGCAGATTCCGTTCGTGCCGACAACGTTCGAGATGGATCACCGCCGCTGAACACGTACAGCGACGCGGCCATCATCGATACACACGCGATGAAACCGATGGCCTTGTACACGTGAATTCCTCCTACAGGCAGGCACAGCAGAAATGTTCGGGCTCAACGACCGCAGCCGCTGTGACGACAGCAACCAGGCCCGGACATTTCAAAACTGAATTCCCTTGTGATGGCTCACCCTGCGATGTTCCCGCACTCGCAGCAATTGAGATAACCGGGTCAACTGACCCAACCCCGCTTTCCTCGTGGCAACGAGCGCACGAATTCCGCCGGGAGTGAGTTGATACCGGGAGCGATCAGCAGGGGTCAATACGGCCGCAACCCCTGGAAACCTGATTTCTTTCCGTTTTTCCTGGGTTGAATCAGGTACCGGCATCCGTTGCCGATGGCGTGATTCCACAGGATCAGTCCGGCCGAAAGCGCGCTGGTTTCAATCAGCAGGAACTGCAGGGAAGTGCTCGGACCGCGAGTCGCCGGAAGCCGGAATGGCTGACAGTTCGTGATCGTGCGATCTTGCGAAGTTGATCGCCGTTCAACCGGCCCAGTCGCACCCGCATTCAGGCAGATTCACTGTTAACTTCTGATAGAAATAGGCCCAGGCCGTCGCACCATACGACGCATCATCAATCGACACGACGTCAATTAATTTGCGGATATAGAGGCCTTCTGCAACGCCTTCGATGGCGTCGCAGCGGAGCAGGCATTGCGCGTCGACTTCGTACAATTCTCCATGAACTGAGATCCCGTCGGATGACTCCAGCAGCCCCGGATAACTGCCACAGTCAAACAGTCGGCACGTCGGGACGGTCGCGGCACAGCAGATAAATTGCTGGTCCTGTAATGTCTTGTGCCGCGAGAATCCACGTTTCAGTGTCCCGTAGACGAAAAGATGCGTTGCCATGTGGAATGCCACGGGACGGTGTGTTGAACCCAAACCCTGAATGATCCGTGCAGGTCGCGGATGTTGTATCCGTCTGACCCGAATGATTCACGCAGGGCGGTCCGCAGGTCGCGAGCGTTGCCGGAACGGCGCAAACCCATCGAATGGCAAATCGCAGAGTGGGCGGTTGAATCTTAATAACATTGCGACCGAAGTTCCGGCCCAGCACGAGTTTGCTGGGTCCGGCCTGCATTCGGAATGAATGATCCGGGCTCATCCTCGTGGCGAATTGCCATTTGTGATTGACCATTGTTTTTGCGGGTGCGCGCAGACCTCCGGGCTTAGTCCACCGCTGTGATCTCAGGCAGGTTGTCCGGAATCCGCATTGGCTGCCCGTCAGTACCGAGGCAGGCCACGGTTGATTCGGCGCGGCACAGGATTTCGCCCAGACGCGTCAATTCATAGCCATGTTCGATGCGCGCTGCCGTTGTTCGTGTGATCTTCGTGGTCAGAGTCAACTGGTCATCGAATCGCGCTGGTTTGCGGTAGTGGATTTGGAACTTTACCACCACAAAGTACATCTCCAGCTCTTCCATTCGCCGGTAACTGCCGCCCTGGGCCCGAAACAACTCCGTCCGGCCCAGCTCGAAGTAATTGAGATAGTTTGAATGATGCAAAAATCCCATGGCATCGGTTTCACAGTAGCGAACTGCAATGGGGATGGAGTGCTTCAGTAACACGGCGAGGACCCGGCAACGGCGAAAAGGGGGGGGAACGAGGATCGTTGCTGTCGCGACATGCGGCGTCAACCGACTGCACCTGCGAAGGGAAGCCGGGATTCCGAACAGCCCAATGGCACATCGCGCTGGGCTGAACGACCGCCCGGCAGTTGCTGGCGTCCTCACGACTGGCCACTCGTATCTGGTAATATGGGGTGAATGGTTGACATTCTGCGATTCCGTAATATACGGTGCCCCGCTTACAGAGGCTTCCACACTTCGCCAATCGAGGCATTTTACCGGAAGCCACTCGTTTCATCGTGGGACGAGCGGACGAACGACTGAGTGCAAAAAGGAGATTTCAATGAAGCATCTGAGTTTGCTTGCGGCATGTGCAATGCTGAGTCTGGCGACCACAGCTGATGCAGGCCGCTACACGTTCTACAGCAACTACAGCGGCGGTGCGGTCATTCAGGGCTCATCAAGCTGCGGTTCATCCTGCGGTTCATCAAACGTTGTCTACAGCAACTCCTGCGGTTCATCAAACGTTGTTTACAGCAGCTCCTGCGGTTCATCCTGCGGACAAGTTGTCAACTCCTGCTCAAGCAGTTGCGCCCC
>JBDOMX010000549.1:1373-5860 GCA_039831615.1 Planctomycetaceae bacterium | reverse complement strand
CGGAATCGGCGGCACCTGGAATGCCGTCTTCACTGAGACTTCGCTGTTGCTCAGCTGAAGTTCGGCTTTGTGATCCCCCGGCAACAACGACAGTCCCCAACTCACGAGACTGTTTAGATCTCGTTCGGTGATCTTAAGTGTCGTTGTCTCATCGACGCCAAGGTCACGCGGATCATGCTCCTGAAACAGCTTCACCAGTCGACGCCGATCATCAGTTGAAACTTCAGTCGGCGTGATTTTCAGGGGCTCAGAAGATACTGCCGACCATGCCAGTGAAACTGCCCCCCCACAAGTGACGAGTATGGCCAGGAGGGTCTGGTTGAACATCCACTTGATGTTGCTGCTGGTGCGCATCCACGTCGCCCCGAGCCAGCTTCCCCACAGGCAGGTCAGTGCCAGAAACGTCGTCGCGACGAAGGTTGGGTTGACAATCGGAGCGCCCCGCATCAAAGCACTCGCCCCAAGTGCGAGTCCTGATGACAGTCCGAATGCGATCATCACATGCAGGACGAATTGAAGCAGCGGTGCATCTCGATCAGCGGGTGCACAGGCGGCTCCTGTCAGGACGGCAAGTCCGAGGAATACCAGCAGCTCCTTTGTCAAACTTGATCCGAGCCCGACGGCGACCTGAACGATCCAGATTGAATTCGCCGGTCGCCAACTGATTGAATTCCAATCGATCCGGCCGGTTGAGCACAGGAACACCAGTGCTGCCAGAGCCGCGATGTAGAGCACTAACAATATCCTGGCGCGTCGCCGCGGACCGCGGACCGAGTATTCGTACCATCCCTGTTCGTCGATGTCGGGCATGTTCTTGTCAGCTGAACCAAAATTGTTGGAGTTCCGGACTGTAGCGAAATGGCCACTCGTTTGGCAGATCCCCGGACCACAATGTAAGTCTCGCTCGCTAAGCAGCAGCTGCACTCACCCACGCTGTCAAAACTCGACTTCCTCGCCACTCGCAGCTTCTGCTGGCAAACGATGTTTTTTGACCATCGGAGATGGAACGGCCATTTTCGGCAGCCCACATTTTGTGAGTGCACCACGTGACTGAGAATTCCAGAAAAGTCCTGCTGCAAAGACCATCCATATGATCCAGGATGCTAACTCCGGAGCAGCAGGATCGTTTTCCATCAATGTCGTGGTGATCCAGGAAGCATAGGAGGACACTCGGGTTGACCCGGAAATATCACCGTAGTCGGCATCGGTTAGTCCGTCCACGCTGGCAATGAACGAATGGACACCGGCCAACACGTCTCCTGAGCCGAAGTTCAGAAAAAGAGCGCCCCCGCTGTCACCGCTGGCGATCAGGTATTCAAGATCAAGCCGGGTCGCCGATCCGGACCAGTTGTCGCCGGCAGAGCCACTGTCAAAATCTTCGAACAGGACTTTGTCGTTGTAGCCCGTCACGACACTGCCATCGAGGTCGATCACATTATTGCCGGCCCGTTTCGTGCCGGCCGGAGCGTTCATACCGGTCAAACCCGTTCCTGTCCGGCCATAACCCACATGGGTGGCTGTTTCGCTGACTTCTGACGTATTTGTATTAATCGTTGCCGGGGCGACCGTGGTCTCCGCTGTTGCGAGTCGTAAGAGTGCAATATCAGTACCGTCCGTCAGATCACCCGTCCAGCCGGAATACACAAAGCGCTCCGCACCGACATGAACACCGCCGCCGCTGTCACTCAGGTCAAATGTCCAGTCACTGGCTGTGAGCCCCACTTCATCGAGACAGTGTCCGGCTGTCAGGATCCAGAGATCATCGATCAACGTGGCGGAACAGATATAGCCGCTCCAGGTCAGACGCCCCACCGCAGGATAGCTGCTCGCCAAACTGGTATAGCTTGAATCAGACCGGTCGTGACGAATCGTCCCGGCCCTGAGTGGCTGAAGTTGAAACGACCAGAACAGCAACATGCAGCTCCAGGCACATACTCGTCCGAATGTGATGCTGGGTATGTGCATTTCAAAAAAAGTTCTTCAAGAGTTGCTGACCGCCGTTTTCCGATGCAGGAAACGATCCGGCAGGACAAGCTGCCTCGCAGCTCAGGATGGCACCACGTCAGTGGCATTCACTGCCAGTTCGACGAAGTTCTGCATGATGTTCCGCATGTCCCGCGTCATGCCGGAATGATGCCGCATCGTGAACTGTAATCGCTGTAAGGCGGGGTGGCCGGCCAGTTGGATCCGTGGAACCACGGGGGCCCTCCAGCGGTCTCCGTCATACCACGCATACGCAATCGTCAGCGATGGTCGCTCGAATTGCCGTGGCTCAAACGTTTGAAATCGAAACGTGTCATTGCGTTCCGGCACTGTCCATTGGCCGGCATCACCGTACGAACTGAATTCTTTTCTTGAGTAGCAGATTTGGGGATGGTGACTGGCCAAAGGTCCGCTCGCACCAGCGACGAGTGTGACAATCACAGTCTGTCCGGTCTCGCCATACTGATAGACACTTCGCCAGTGATCGGTCGCCTGAAGGATGCTCAACTCGCTCTCGTGCAGATCCTCCCGTCTCAGCAACTTCCATGGGCCAAGTCGCTCCGGGAGCGTCATTGCATTCTGCTGTGGCATCGCGCGGTGCGAGCTTTGCAGTGATCAAACAACTGGTGGCCGCCAAACCGCAGCCCAGCAGAGCTGCCTGAAACCGAGTGAATGTGCCAGCCATTATGCTTCGCCATCCCTTCGAGTGAGTGCCGGTTGCCTGAACTCTTTCTGCAATGTTGCCCACGCTCGTTGTTCACTGACGTTGAGCACTTCCGGTCGAATCTGGTTTGTTTTCGCCAGCAGCAAATGTTCATGCGCCTGATTGCGCTCGCCACTGATCAGGTACGCGGTTGCCAGGTGAAGTTGCGTCACCGGGTCGGTCGAAGGCGCACCGTCCACAGCTCGTGTCAACCACGGAATTGCTTCCTCCGCGCGATTCATTTGCACCAGTATCCATCCCCTGGTGTCCAGAAACTCGGAGACCGGACCGGTCTGCCTGAGAACGGAATCGATGTATTCCAGCGCCAGCTCGAAATCGCGTCCTTCATCAGCCAGCAGCATGGCCAGATTGTTCGCAGCGACGACATTCCTCGGCTGCACGATGACAGCTCGACGAAGCATTTCCATGGCGGACGAAGTGGCCTGGCACTTTGTGTACCACTCCGCAGCAGCAAGCAGCAGTGCCTCATCGTCGCTGGCGGCAGCAACTCCTTCTTCGACGATGCGCATGATGGCTGCCCTCGAGTTGTCGGACAGATCGGTTGCGCTGACACCCACCATGGCTGCGGTGTGGGCTCGAAGGGGAGGACTGACTGCCCAACGCTCGTCAGCGATGCGATGCACGGCTTGCTCCGCCCGCGCATGACGTGCCAGTGCAATTGCGAGTGCGGCCACATCGCGTGTATCGCGCGATGCTGCAGAACGATAGTGCTCGATCGCCCGATCAGAATCTCCAACAATTTCCCAGGCCTGGGCAATGATTCTGTCGGCAGACGCAACTTCCCGATTGTCTATGTTGTCTTTCGATACGACTTCATGCACCGCCTCATTGATTCCGTGGGTGACTTTCAGAAAGCGGACATACTCGAGCCATACCTCTGAGGAATGTCCCAGCAGAAACACTGCATTACGATAACAGTGAGCGGCCGCGGAAATATCGTCGGCTCTTCGCCAGGCTCGTGCCGCGGCAGTCCATTGGTCAGCTGGCGCGTCGGCTCTGCCGGCGCGACTCTCGAAGAGCCTGGCAGCAGCGATATGCTTTCCAGATCGGACCAGACACTGAGCCTGCAGTGTCTCGATTGTTGATGCCAGTGTTTCCGCTGCAGCTGTCTGGTGTCGTTGCAGGGCAGCGAAACGGTGGCAACCGTTGAGCTTTTGAAAAGCCTCGTCATGTTTTGCTGCATTCATGTCCTGACGCGCTGCGAAAACCTGAAGCTCCGCCTGAACAAATTGAAGCCGCGTGCGCAGGATCCGACTGGGAGGAATGAACGAGGCTTCCACCTGATCCGCCAGCATCGTTACCAAATTGGTTGTCTCCGAGTGACGCTCGACGCGAATCAACGATTCACTCAGTTTGATTCCCAGTTCCAGAGGTCGATCACCAGCCAACCGCCACGCGCGAAGATAGGCCGCTGCGCATTGCGTCCATTTTCGCTGCGATTCGTAGACGTCACCCAGCAGCGCATAGCTGCGATGGTCGGTTGGTATTTCGTCGATGGCTTCCAGGAGGAACTGTTCGGAATCGGCAGGCATGTTTCCCAGTACTGCCTCCCTGGCCGACTCCAGGTAGATCGCATGTGCAACTGCCTTCGGACAGTCTTCGTTGATGCACTTCAGGGCGAGATCAAGTGAAGCCCCCCGCAGGCCAAAAACCTGCTGGAATCTCCAGGTTTCGAAATGAGCCTCGGCCGAACCGATATTGCCTGCCGCTTTGGTGATCGCCCCACCGATTGCTTCGATCAGCTGACTGTCCGCTGAATCTTTATGGCGACAACAGAATG
>JBDOMX010000549.1:0-1363 GCA_039831615.1 Planctomycetaceae bacterium | reverse complement strand
AGCTCAATCAGGAAGCTGTCTCGCCACTGGCAGACAGGTCCCACGCTCCGAACCAAATTGGGAAAAGAATCTACAACGATTGCATGTAATTCCGCAGCGGCTGAAGAAGAACGCATCATGGCCTCGTCACACATTTGCCGTGTTGCGGTGTCCTGACCTTTCATGGCGCGTAAGCGCTGCGCACTACGTAATGCGGCCTCCTCCCTGTCCAGCTTCAGCGCTAAGTCCAGATGCGTGCGCAGCGCCGCTTCATGAAAAGGTGCCCTTTCCAAAACCGCCTCGAGCTGACAGCAGGCCTGTCGGCGCTCTTCCGGGCTTCGTGCGGACTGACACAGGATCCGGGCGTGTTTGGAGCGGATTTCGTCCGATGTCGGCTGCAGAGACAACAACTCACAGTAACACGAGGCCGCACGTGACCAGTCGCCTTTCGCTTCATGGCGGCAGGCTGCGTTCATTGTTTGGGTGATGAATCGGTCATGTTGGCTTTCATAGTGTCCGATCGACACGGCAACCAGCGAGGCGAGTGCTGCCGGTCCCGCAGCAATTCGAATGGCAGGCGCAAGCGAACTCAGCCAGCGGCCCCACGCGGGAAAGGCCTGACCATCTGACGAAGTTTGACAGCGTTGCGTTCGCCAAACCCGGAACGCATTGTCAGTCCAGGTTTTGAATGTGAGGAATATAGCTGCAGAGACAGGGAGGACGAGCCAGTCGCCAAGGTCATGAGTCCAGCCCGTGAATGATTCCGCCTGGTAGTGTTGCATCACGAAAGCCATTGTCGTGATGCGCGCCGCGTTGGCGACAACAGCAGCGGGAATCACCAGCACCATCATCATGCTCAGATACCATGATCTTTCCAGCCAGACTGCATCGCTGGATTGCGGACGACGGCACCGTCCATCGCCAAGAAAAGTGATGACGTAGCCCAGCGCTGCAATGGCCACCGTCATTCGCAGTCCGCTGCAGTCTGAAGTAATCTCCAGCCGACCTGTTGCCATCTTCAGCACGTAGCCATCCGTGACGGCGAAGGTCGACGTAAGACCCAGCATAAAACAGCTGCACCAGGCTGACGCCCACTGCAATAACTGACTCGCCAGCGATTCGAGCTGAAACGGAAGTGGGATCATGAATCCCAGGAAACACACGCCGGGCAGACTCCAGACCAGCACGCGGCGGCCCCAAAATATGCCGATCATCCCGCTGATCCAGAGCGGAATCGTCCAGCGCTGAATTGCAGGTAAATAGAAGTAGCTAGTGTCTGGCCGGAAAGGGCTTCGTGGCGATGAGTGCCGTCGATTCGAGAAGAGTACTGGCGCGAAGATCTTGTTCATGATAGCGCATGGCGTGTGTTTTCGGACGAATGCCG
>JBDOMX010000494.1:0-25651 GCA_039831615.1 Planctomycetaceae bacterium | reverse complement strand
AGCCACCGACGGCCACGTCCGCAACCAGCCCGCCGGCGGCGCCGCCCATGGCAGCGCCCAGAATCGTTGTCCGCGAAGCCGACAAGGCGGCAGCCCCGGGCAGGTCGAAATCCTCTCGCAGCCGGTCGCGAGCCACCGTCTGGAATCGTCCCTCCAACCCATGTTCTTCGATCAGTTGATCCATCATCAACGGCAATGACTTCCAGCTGACCATGGTTTTCGGGTGCGATGTGACCGAGCGAATCAAGAGTTCGCGGCAGTGTCGTTTCGGCGTTGTAGACCGGGATGATCACACTGAGCTTCGTCATTACTGCTGGTCCACCGCCGGGCCATCGGACACCGTTGTTTCACGGAGCTGAACGGTGGGTCGCAGCCGGGCTGCCAGGGCAAGCACCCAGTACTCCACCAGAAAAAACAACGGGGCTTCCCAGTCCTGAAAGACAGCCCTGGTCAACGTGGCACATGCCTGCCGCCATTCCCCGGCTCGAATCATCCTCGCAACCGCCGGCCGCAGCGCTCGATTCACACAGAAGTAGTGCATCACACGGCGCCCCGCGTGTCGCGCCAGTCGCCGCCTCCATGGTCGCCTTGCCACGGCTCGATGTTTTGCCGACACCGATCGCACGGCCTCGACCAGCGTGAAGTATTTTCTGGAGAGGGATTCTGCATGTTGGCGGTACCCGAGCAGTGGCTCAGGGATGCGAATGAACGTCGCGCCATGTGCGGCCAGACGAATCCAGTAGTCCCAGTCTTCCGAAGCGCCCAGTTGCGGGTCAAATTCTCCGACCTTGTCCCAGACTCTGCGTCGCAAAACGACGGCTCCCGGGGCGCTGATGCGGTTCGCCAGCAGCAGTGCTGTGAGTGGATCCGGTCCCATCTCACCGGGGATGACATCGCATAGAGGCTCGCCGCCGGAATCGATCAGTCGAGCCCCCGAGTAAAATACGTCGGCTTCCGGATTGTTCCTGGCGACCGACACAAAGCGGTCAAGCGCCCCTTCCAGCAGCACGTCATCAGAGTCCAGAAACAGAACAAAATCACCGTGGGCTTCACGCATACCCCGGTTTCGAGCTGCGGACAAACCGCAGTTTTCCTGACGAATCAAGCGAACCGAATCCCCAAACTGCGCGGCGACGTCGCTGGTGCCATCGCGGGAACCGTCATCAACAATGATGACATCCACGGCAACCGAGGCCTGTGACAAAACGCTTTCAACGGCAGGAGCCAGGAATTGTGCCTGATTGTAACACGGAATGATGACACTGACGCATTCAGTGGTCGTCGTGATCGTTTCATTTTCGCCAGCCGGATTCATCGCGTCCTGCCGCTCAGACGTTTCAGCCAAAACTGTTTCCGGATCAACGGTGCCAAATTTCGGACCTCTGAAACGAACAATGAACTACTCGACTTCCGCAGCAACGGTGGCAGCATCGGGGTGAGCCAGCACGACACCGGTCTGAAAATCATGGCACTCGGGGACCACGTTCGCAATCTGGAACATCGTGGCAACGTGGTTTCGAAAGTAGTCCAGGTCATAAAACACAGCCGACCTCCGATCACGGCCTACGACCAGCTGGAGATGCTGATCGTCCCATTCCCTGAATTTTTTGTAGGGCGTCATCAATTGCGTGAGACGGTGGGGAGAGTCCTTCTTCTGCAGCAGCTCCATCGAGTGGTTATCCTGAATGGTAATGAACAGTCGTCCCTGTCGTGACAGGACTCGGCGGAGTTCAAGCAGCCAGGCCTCAGCAGTGTCTTCAATATGTGTAAAGACTGAAGCCGCATAGATCAGATTGAAATAGCCGTCTTCAAATGGAAGATGCGGAATGGTCGTATTTGTAAAAAACCGAAACGGTGGAGTGAGGTGTGTTTTCGCCCACAGCATGGAATCACCGGAAATATCGCAGCCCCATACCTCACAGGAATCCGTCCAGCTGCGGAGATGGCGGATCATCCTTCCGGCCGCGCATCCAAAGTCGAGTACACGATGAGAAGCACACAATTCGTAGCCGGTTGCCTGGACGGCATCCAGCATGGCCTGTGTGGAACGCTGCCCGCCCTCAATGTACTCGTCGTTAGTTGTTGAATAACCAAGCCACATCGGCGTCGGAGGAATCGGCAGACCGTCGGCCAGTTCTGTTTCTGACTTCCGGACCGCGTAGGAGTTTGATCCGGGATGAGAAGGCAAATACTTCAGAGTGGACACAGGGTCCCTGACGAGCGAGTTATGAAAGGACTCTTTGATCCATGTACGGACCGTGTTCGGCAGGAAATCTTCGAGTGGCCTGGACACAGATGAGAATCCTTTGCTTTTTTGGACGATCTTTTTGGGTTGGGTCAGGTTGCTTTGTGCTGCGCGGGAGCAATCGTCATTCGTCAGATCCACGACTTATTGACGCGTGGCGGCCAGGACAGTCGGTAGCCTGACGCGTCCTGCGTCAGGTTGTGACTGTGGTAGTGTTCGATTAACTCGTTTTCAACAGACGCCGGCACCTGAGGTTCACAGGGAGCGGGCGATCCCCCGTGTCGAACGCGGGCCGTCGCAAAGGGCGTCCAGACAACCTGATATTGCGCACTCCGAGCACGAAAACAGAGGTCGACTCCCGCCTGTTCGACGTCGGCACAAGTGTCATCGAATCCATCCAGTTCTTCAAACACAGAACGCTGCACCAGCAAACAACGGGCAGAGACGGCCGAACAGTTTCTGACCACATTGATCGACGCGAACGGTGCCACGAAATCTGCGCGGCAACCCCGATACAGTGACACCATCTTTCGACCCGGCCCGACCACATAGCCACAGTGTTCGCTGAAGCCCTGGACATTCAGGATTCGACCACCAACCACGCCGACTTCGTGATCCAGTGCGAGATGCACAAGTTCTTTTAACCAATCGGGATCACGAAACTCAAGATCGCTGTTGATGAAACACAGAAACGGCTTTGAAGCGGAGTCCGCAGCTCGTACGGTTGCCTGGAGTTCGGAACGTCCCGGCGCGAGCGGGGTTCGAACGATGGCGACCGATTCATCAACCGGCAAGGCGAGGTGATCTTCGCAGGCATCGACCTCAACCAGAATCTCCAGATCAGGGTAGTCCGTGATGTCGAGCAGTGCATGGATGTCCTCAGCCCGGCACGGATGTCCGTCCGACCCTCGAACAATGAGGCTTACTCCCGGCCAGTCCTGGTCACGTTCAGGACGCACACGAAAAGCCCATGGCAACGAACAGAGCTCCGCGCGACCACTCTGAGCGATGCGAGTCAGATGTTCGTTCAGTACGCGGGTCGCCGTTTCAGAGATGTTTGGTTTGGCATCCGACGCGGCTGCGAGAGATCCCGGAATACGTCGCCAGTGGTACAAAACATGCGGGACGTGTCGAACCTGATCAGCCTTGATGCGTTCACTGCAGCGCAGCAGGAGGTCGTAGTCCTGGCAGCCCTCGAATCCTTCACGAAAACCCTGCACCTCATGCACGAGGTTCGCTCGGTAGACACCCAGATGTGAAACGTAGTGCAGTGACCGGAGCAATTGCGGGCTCCAGTCGGGCTTTAGAAAGGGTTCGCAACGCCGGCCGCGCTCGTCGATTTTATCTTCATCAGTGTAAATGATCTGTGCATCCGGAAATGTTTGGAGTTCTTCAGCGATGAGGAACAGCGCGTGTTCAGAAATCTCATCATCATGATCCAACAGGGCGATGAATTCTCCGGTGGCCAGTTCGAGAGCCGAGTTGGACGCCGCGGAAATATGTCCATTGCGGTCACGGCGGACGCACTTGATTCGCGGATCCCGCGCCGCATGCCGTTGCAGTAGTGGCCACACATGGTCTTTCGTCGACGCATCGTCCGCGATGCATAACTCCCAGTCCGGATACAACTGGCGTTCAACGGACGCGATGGCCTGGTTCAGCCACTTTTCGGCGGAATTGTAGACCGGCATGACAATCGAAAATGTCGGCCGGTACGCCATCGACTCCACCTGCGCACGAATGCGGAGTCGATCTCCGTCGCCGAGAGAATCGTACCGGTCGATCCACCTCCGATAGCCTGTCCCGGCATCATACGCATGACGAAGACGAATCAACAATTCACGTCCGAGTCCCCTCAATCCTGACTTGTGCTGACGTCGACGAATCCAACCGCACAAATGCCGGACACGCCCCGTGAACGTCTGCACCTCGGGACTGCGGCCTGCTGAATGAGATCCCTGGTTCTGTTGTTCATGCATGGACATGCCGGCCCGGCAAAATACCGACGCAAATCGCCATCGTGAGTTCGAGTAGGTGTCGGGGTGACGGGAGATTCATCTTCAGTCAGATTCGCAGGAGCTGTGAAGTGACGTTTTCGGAGTCCGACAGCCCGACCGCAGTCTGAAGGCTGGGTGGTCCGTCCGTAACTGTCAGTCGCAGGATTGCCGTCCCGACCACGTGAAATCAGCCGACGCCCTGTCGTGTCGCGTTCTGCGAAACTACTCTGAATCCTGAAGGATTTGAACAACCATACAGCGGTGTTCCTTCAGCCCGGAATGCGGGTCGATCTCACTGCGTTTCCACGGATCGAAAGTTTTTTCGTCCAGCATCCACTCAACGCGTTTGTTTTGATCAACGATAAACAAAGGAACTCTGTTGGCTCCTTTTGTCTGATAGTGCCAGTCGCTGTTCACCACCAGCAGCCGCCCGTTATCCAATGGAACGACGCCGCAGGGCAGAAGCATTGGAAACGAGTCCTTGACGTCTGCCGCCTCGAGGCTCCAGATTCTCTGCCCAGCGGCGTCGAATTTGATGACACCAAATCGACCACTGCACAACGTACTGGCATCAGCAAGTCGCTGCGCCTCGGCTGTCAGGCCGGGAACGGACCATGATGACAGGATGTCGCCGCTGTGGTCGACTTCCACGAATCTTTGTTCCGTTCGCAAAGCAACGAGGTAGGTGTCCGCGGGTGTCAGTCGCAACAGGTTATAGCGAGTATGATTGCTGCCTTTGGCCGGGAGAGCGATCCGCTTGCGCACTTGTCCGGATTCGCGTTCGAGTTCAAGGATCGCCTGCTCGCCGCTGTGTAAGATCGCTACGTGTCCATCGGGACGCAGAACAAAAGACTTCACCTCACTGGTTCCTTTGACGCGGTACTCCCACACCGTCTCACCCTCACGATTAACCTCCCTGAGGTAGCGATGTGTGGCGTACAGAAAGTTGCCGTCCGGCAATTCTCGACCGTCGTAAATCAGGTCGTCGAACTCTCCTGCTCCTATCCCGTTCATTGGAGGAACGTTGTAAAACCACGAACACTGCCCGTCACGTTCCATCACATAAAGCCCCTCGCTGGCAACCAACAACATGCGGTGCGGCAGCACGAATTCGGAGCTGTTCGATGGTTCTGCGGACCGGGTCACGTCGGCAATGACCGCTGTCAGGAAAACAGCTGTCAGTTGTAACAAAAGGATTCGCTGTGCAAACAACTTCATAACGTAACCTCCCGATCAACAGACATTTCGTTCGTGTCTTTTGATCAACTCAATCGAGTCGGCAGTGACGAGAATGTGACAAAGTGGAAGTTCCGTCCATGATCCCGTGTTGATATACCGGACGCCTTCACAGAGCGAATCCTCCACATAATGCGTGTGGCCACAAGTGATCGCTGACACGCCATTCTCAATGGCACATTTCACGGCGTTGTTTCGAACCTCAGTTGTCAGTATCCGATATAGAAACGGAAACCATTTTTTGGCGAACTCGGCGACGTGCACCGGCCGCGCGCCGAACCAAACTCGAAGATTATGCAGCCGCTTGAAATTACGGATGAACCATTCATTGCGAGGCAGGATCCCGTCGAAGTCATCACCGTGCACGATCAGCAGTCGCTTTTCGATCAGGAGGTGGTTTTGATACTTGATTCGACCGGGTTCCGCCATGCGATGCCCTTCGTCGTGATTTCCATGCAGCCAATAGACGTCCCGCTTGTACGACTGGTCTCGTAAAAACTCGACAACCTCCTGATCCTGAGCTGAAAGATGCGCGTTGCTGTCGTCGAGTGTATCTCCGTTCAGGATCAGCGTCGTGTCGGCATTCAGGGACTCGACGAAATCCAGGAATTCCTGGCGATGGAACTGCGGCAGTCCGATATGCAGATCACTGACAATAGCTGCTTTGGTGATTTCAACGGCCGTCGTGATTTCATTGTCCATTGGATATTCAGTTTCCGTCGGTTGCGTCTCGGCAAAACCACCTCAACGTTCGGGCGATGATGTTTCGGAGACATCCACGCGAGCAATAGTCCAGCCCATCTTTCTTCACGGGAGCGTCAAACGGGAACCGGCTCATTGTCACGAGTTGAGTTGATGCTGCCGGTGATGGCGTGGAGGCAACGTGCCTGAAATTCGGCGGCGGGACAAACGGTTGTCCGGAAATAGTGAGAATAGCAGTCCAGAGCAGTTTTCGAAAAGTCGTAAGGGGTTGTGGCTCGCGGGGGCAATGAATGACGGGCTCGCGCACTTCCGGCGCGGCCACGAAAAATCGCCGCACGCCGGACCAACGATGTCGTCCCTTCTCCCGGGGCCGGGAGAAGGTGGCCGCAGGCCAAATGAGGGTCTTCGCAGCGGCTCGCCACGTAACCTCGCCCATAACCCCAGGTCCATTCACCTTTTACGATGGCGATCGCATCAGCATCATAGATGACGTCTTCAATCGTGAACCGCAGAACCACTGGCCCGAATCGGCCCTTTTGGGCATCTTCTCCCCAGGGGACGGAGGAAGGTTACCGAGTGCCCACCTGCAGCTTCGCCCCTCCAACCAGTGGATGCATTCAATTCGGCCCGACCGGCGCAACTTGCTTGAAGATCTGGTGAGATCCTGCTTAACTCCGCATCTGTCACGGAAGAGACTGGGCCGGTTCCGTCATCTATTTTTTGTCAGGGCCAAAATATGAGAGCGAAACAGCTATGGATCGACGACCGAGTCCTCCGGGCACTTTGTTTGCCATCTTCACCGCGGTGACGATCAGTGTGAATTCTGCTCCGGCGGCAATCGTAACGACAAACGAAGCAGGCATGGACGGCGTTTTTTCGCAGGCGAGTTTTGGCACTGACCCGATCGACATTCAGTTCCTGCCCACGATGGTGCACGTGGACCCGAACTTGTTGAGCATTCAGGACGATTCGGCGTTGCAGCAGCTGTTTGGATTGGGGGGAACTGCTCCAACTGCGTTCATCTTCTACGTTGACACCATCGACTATTGCGGCGGTTTCAATACAAGTATTGTGGGCTGCGGGCAGGTAGGGGGGAACAAATTTGCGGTGGAGTCGAGTTTCGCGGCGGGTCACTTTGGAACGGAATTGAATTCCCACGAACTCGTTCACAATCTTGGCCTGGGCCACGCCGGATCTTCAAACCCCGACGCTCCATCGACGGACAATTTGATGGGCCCCAGCCTGAACGGAAATACGACACTGACTTCAGCGCAGGTCGGCAACGGGAATGATTCGATCGATCAGAATAACATTTTGGCCGGGATTCAAAACCCGTTGGTCCAGGGCGATGCGGGAAGTCAGTTCATTTCGATCCAGCCCATTCTGATTACGGCAGCACCTGCGGCCGTCCCCGAGCCATCGTCGCTGGCGGTGCTGGGATTGGGAACCGTCGCCTTCCTTGGATACCGGCGTCGCCGTGCACGTCAGCTGGCGGCCTAATCAGTCAGCTTCCTTCCGGGCCATTGCTGCGGCGCGTTCCAGAAGTCGACGTCGCGGGAGCCATAGTAGCTCGCTGTGACAAGATCCATCACCCGCGCGGTCCGCGCGGCCGACGCACCGGTACTCGGACACGTCCCTCGACCCAGCAGGTCATCAACAATTGTTTGAATCAGAGGTTGTTGAATATGGCGGGGATTCGGCAGATCGAAGGTCTCGACTTTCGAGCCCGTCCGGACCTGGACAGGTTCGTCGCCAAAAACCGAAAGCCTGATTCGGCCCTGCGTACCGACGATCTCCAGCCGGTCCTGATGTTCGCATCCGCAAAAATTCCACGATGCCGTTCCGAGGATTCCTGACACCCACCGCCAATGCATGACGACGTTGTCTTCGACGTCGTTCGCCGAAGTCCGGTTGCTCGCAATGCCGGCTACATCCTGCAGAGGTCCCAGCAGAAAATCCAGAATATCCAGAGCGTGTGATCCGAGGTCAAAGAACAGACCACCGCCGGCGTCTTCAGCACGGTACCGCCACGGTAACACGGCAGGGTCCTCGTGGCGCTGCGGGTCTTCGTATCGGTAGTACACACCGCTGAGCATCCCAAGACTGCCGGAGTCAATGACCTCTTTGGCCTTTAAGAAACGCGGCAAGGCACGCCGGTAGTAGGCCACGAACAGTTTCTGTCCGCGCTCTCGAAATGCGGTCATCATCCGCACACACTCAGAGTTATTTCGCGCCATCGGCTTCTCAACATATGCCGGTTTACCGATGCTGCAGACTCTGAGTGCGTATTCGCAATGCGATCCCGGCGGAGTGGCCACGTAGACCGCCGTCACATCCGGATCATTCATCAATGAGTCCGCGTCGCCATACCACCTGGCGACTCCATGACGACGGGCGTAGTCCTCAGCCTGTCCAGCGTTTCGGCGCATGACCGCGACCAGCTCGCTGCCGACTGCCTGCTGAAGCGCCGGGCCACTCTTGACCTCCGTCACGTCTCCGCAGCCGATGATGCCCCAGCGAATTTTCTCCATGCCATCTGCCCTTCTGACGCGCGACTCCACTGGTGAGATGAGCAGCCGGCTGACGTCATTCAGTCGGATTCCTCGTCGCCTGTTTTCTCAGGCGTCGCACTTGCATCCGTTCCTTGCTTGGTTTGAACGCTCTTGACATACGCGGGCAGCTTCTCGATTTCCTGAAGAATCTCTTCGCGCCATACTTTCTGCCCGGCGGGATGATTCCGATCAGATTCGTCGTCCTTCGAACTCACCTCCTCACACAATGGGACGTAGTCAGAAATCTGAAACCCGGTTGCAAGGGAATCCAGCGCGTCTGACGATTGTTCCAGGTGCTCAAAAAACTTAATTCCCGCCAGATCGGCTGAATAGTCAGCGCGACTGAACTTACCGTCCACGTGTTCTTTGACGACGCCGGCTGCTTCTGCAAACTGGGTCCCGAACAGGGCGGCCAGTCCGGCCGAAATACAGAAATGCTGCACCAGGTCGTCGCGTCCGCGCATCGTTGGTTTGTCGAGGACGCCCCTGCGGAAGCGATTCTCGCGGCCAGTTTCACTCGAACGCCACACGCTGCGCGTCATGAGATTGTCTCGCAACAGGTCAGACTGATCCATGGCCACGGCGACACCAATGGCGAAAGCCCGCGTCTGAACGTCTGCCGGCAGCTCCCGAGCTGCTTCGGCGGCACGGCGAATGTATGCTTCGGTCAGCGCTTCACCCCGCAATCGGAAGAGACCTCCGAATCTCTCAGCAACGTACTTGTCCTGCCGCTGTACGTTCATCTCTGCCACCGATGTGACCGCTGCCACCACGTGACGAACATGTCTGGCCATCGGTGTGATACCAGGCGGCTCTTCCGGAGGAGCAGCAGTGAGAGCCATAGCCTTCCGATACGTCGCCGCAGCCGGATCGCTGCTGAGTGCCTTCGCCAGGTCCCCATAGATCAGTTTGAGTCGAGATTTCACCTGAGGACTAAGGTCCCAGACGCCGCGCATCGGGCCCGCTCTGAGTTGTTCACCCACGAGATAGACGATCATGGTGTTGACCGGATCCAGTCCAATTCGAAATCCAGAAGTTCCGGCCAGACCGTCACCGAGCTTTGGACGCATCGCAGAAGTCCACTCCGGGCTGTGCGCAGCACCCAGGTAGTGGCCGAGTTCATGGACGAGCAGTTCCAGTTGAGCGGGACCCGACAGGAAACGCTGACCTCGTTCACGGACCAGGACATGCGAGTGCAATGGCAGCCGCGTGGCACCCATCTTTTGTTTGGAGCGGCTGGCCTGAGTTGAAAAACCGATTGCCAGCTGACCGGGCTCAACCGAAACCTTGCGTTCAAAATCAATCAGCAGCGTCTCGAAATCGGAAACGTGATCAATGGACTCCCACGTATCAAAACTCACCACTTCAAATCGCACATGGGCTGCGTCTTCGAGAATGGAAGAAGCAGCGCGGACCCGCTCCCGAACCCGCTGCTCCGGGTTTCGGCGACTGAGAAGTTCGTCGTCGACAAATACCCTGACCTGCACGGTGGCCAGTGCAGGCAACTCAACCGCTGTCACGGCTTGATCAGACTCGCTGTCTTTGTCCCGTTTGGCGGCCGGTTTTGAAATCCCAATCTCTGTAAAACTCAAACCATCAGGACCCTGTCCAAAAAAGTAGATACCCCAGGGACGAAGCTCGAACGTCTCGACAATTCGGTGTCGGACGCGCAGATCGGCCATCCCGGTGACCGGAACAGGCCGGGATTGATTCGGCAGCAATCGATACTTCGTCGACTCGTTCTTACCATCCTTATCATCAATGATTTCGAAGGCGAGGATCGAATCGGTGCGGTTGGCGATCACGACCACAGACGCGCAACACGCATCGAATGAAATCAACCCGTGGTGGACAATCGTACAAGCCAGCAACTGCAGTGCGAACTTCACTGTATTCTCCTGTAAAGAACGCTGGGCGCCTCACCTGCAACTTCTCGCATTGGATTCAGCAGGGAACGTCGAAAAACGGCGGCCAAGTGGTCGGATACGACTTGCTCCGTTTTTTCAGATCCTTCGATACTTGGGCACCCTGGCTCACAGTACTGTCGGGAGCGGCCCTCCGCAATTCCGGGTACGCCATCCGGATCAATGGGGTGCCTCGGCTCCCTGGAGGTGAATTCACTGACCCGGATTATCCATTCGAAATCTAAACCGAAGCAAACCCTTGTCGTGCGGGAACTTCGGTCGCATGTTGTTCAAACTCATGTGAACACTCTGCGGTTTGCTATTCGATGGGTTTTGGCCGTTGCGGCATCACTCGCTACCCGCGGTCCATCTACGTGAATAATCCGGGCTAACTGAACGATTTAGCTGTTCCCTGTTGAGGATTCAGATACTCCCTGGTGAGTAAATGAGCAGGTGGCCGAAGGCACGATGAGCAACAGCCGCTTCCTTCTCCCGGCGTCCGGAGAAGGTGGCCGAACGTCGGATGAGCGGCTGTCGCGGGACTCGAATCAACCCGCTCAACTACCCCTTTGGGTATTATCTCCATTCACACATGGGAGAGGATTAGGAGACTCTCTTAACCACGTCTTCCGCGAATCGACCGACGCAACCTGATCAACAGAAATTGGCTGGATCTACGGGGCTGATATTTGCTTGCGTGGTGGCGCGTCGACGCTGCAGCGCGAAGAAGGAACTTGATCAGATCGCGTTCAAAAAAGCTGGCCAACTTGACCCAAAATCTTGATTTACTGGATTTTAGTACGTTTTTTTTGAATATGCACGAATGTTTTCGGCGGCGATGGCGTCCAATACCACCGAATCTCATTCCGCCGGCCATCCACATTCAGACCCACGACACCCGTGCCGACGATTGTGAGGTCTGGGTTCACTCGAGTTTTGCCATGGACTCAAAAATCCTCACAGAAGTCGTTGAATGCACCGGCGGGCACGAGTACATTGCAACGTTGCTCCACTCCCCTAAACAGGGGAAGCGGAAACAGTCACCCTATCTACTCCACTTTTTCATCCCAACCTATTCCACCAAGTGGCGTTCTCGAAGGACTGCCAAAATGGGCTTTTTGACCATCCGGCGACTCGAAAAAGTTGTCATCCTCGTTGCCCTGATCGCGGCTGTGGTTCCGTGCTACGGCGACAGCATGCTCTATCATCAGGACTTTAATGGTCTCAATGGCGGCCATAGCTACGTTGATGCAGACGCGAATCTGGGGAGTGAGTGGACGTTCGAGACGACAAATGAAGGCCAGTCTCGCATCTACAATTGGGGCGGGAGCCTGGGCGGCGTGTTGCTGCTCGATGACTACCAGAATGACTCCAACTACTCCCAGTCAAACGCAATTCTGACGCTTGACTTGTCTGGCAAGTCAGATGTGACGCTGACATTTGATCACTACGATTCCAACGACGAAGAAGATCCGCTTCCCCCGTCATATTCGGGGAGTTATGATGGTGACGGGGTTGCTGTCAGCAGCAACGGAAGCGACTGGTTCAGATTGATTCAATTCAATCAAAGTGACCAAAGCTGGAAAAACTATACGGGTAATATCTCCTCGCTAGCGAGTGCGAATCCGCTGCTGCAGCTGACAAGTTCATTCCACATCAAATTTCAACAGTACGACAACTACGGACATTCCCTGGACGGCCGCAATTTTGACAACATCTGGGTGTCTGGAAATATGGACGCGCCCAGTACTTCGCCCAGTACTTCGCCTGTACCAGAGCCTGCCACAGCTGCATTGTTTGGAATTGGTGTCCTCGGCCTCACCTTCATGTCAAACCGGCGCAAACTTCCTAAATCGGACAATCAGCCCGGTTAACTAACCGAAAGGCGTGGTCGCTGTCCTCCCCGCAAAGACCGGCACACTCAACGTAGCCACGGACGTAAGCTGCAGTATTGAAAAGCCGGATATTGACCCTCCGCCAGTGTCCGCTCATACCGTCGAAATGGCAGGTTCGGACTGGTCCGCAGTGTACGCTCATGCGGAGTAACAGGTGACTCTCAGAGCTCGCTGTTGCGCTTGGGGAATAGGATAATGAGTAACGTTGATCCGCAACTCGCGGCAGCCGTCGCAGGTGGCGGGAAAAGCGGTCCGTCGAAAAACACGACGCCGGCTCATGACGACATTCCGGAGCGACTGGCCAGGGTGAGGACGGCGTTCCCGACATTGCCAGTCGATGAACTGCCGCCAGCAACATCGTTGATTGTCAAGATCTGGCGACAACTGTGTGCACGGGCACAACGACCTTCATCAAGTCCCCATATGCCGTTCGGGACCGGAGCCGACAGCAGTGTGGATGCTGGATTTGCGGCGGAATTGAAGCGAGGCCGGACAGACGAGCCACCAAAGTATGCGCTGCCGAAACCGAATGCCGCTCCGGACGAAGCGGAAGATCTCACGGCCGATGCCCGTGCTGTGCCGATCAATCATCGGCTACTGATCGTCTCAGCCATCGCCATTGTCCTCGGACTGTCTGCGGTTCACGGCGTGCACGCTCTTCAGGTCAGTCGGCTTGCCCGACAATCCCGGGAGCTGGGAATTCAGGCACGCGAATCCGGCGACGCCGGTAGAGCAATTGCTCACCTCCGACGGTATCTCGCGATCGCTCCCAAAGACATCGATGCGGTTGAGGGCCTCGCATTTTCAATTGCAGAAACAGCCGATACGCCACGAGACATCTATCGGGCAGTCCTGCTGTTTGAACGAATTCTCCGGGATTCCCCCGGATCACCGGATGTTCGCAGACAGCTTGTGGGCCTGCTGACTGAGCTCGGAAAATTCACGAGCGCGAACAATCACCTCAACGAATTGATCAACAAGGACCCTCAAAATGCAACTCTGCTGGCGTTGCTGGCAAATAACCTGGAGCGCCAGAACCGCTTCGCGGAGGCGGCAAAAGCATATGCACAGGCCAGTGCCGCGGAGCCTGCGGAGTTAACACATTATCAGAATCTTGCACGAGTGCTGCACGCCCAACTGGACCAGCCCGCGGGTGCTGCGGAAGTCCTGAACAATCTCGTCCTGAATAATCCCGCGAGCCCGACCGGATACCTGGCACGAGCTCGCTTTCAGTTTGATCAGGGGAATCTGCGAAAAGCCAGAATCGACGGAGTCCGCGCCTGGCGACTCTCTCCTGATGACGTCGATGTATGTGTGTTGATGGTCGATCTGGCGGTCGAGGCTCCCTGGCCATTTTGTCCGGTCAGTCTCGATGATGTGCGGAGAACGCTTGAGGCTGATGCGGCCGACGACGATTCGGATCAACGTGCGGCCGTCGCGCTTGTTCAGTTGCAGCTCAAGGCAGGTGACTATGAACAGGCACAAAAACAGATCCAGTCCATTCTCAAAGCAGACCCGGATTCTGAAATGGCCAGGTCTCTTTCGACTGATATCCGGACGATGCATGGTGACGTCGATGCGGCTCGAGAAGCGAATGAGCAACTGGTAAATGATCTTGGCAGGCGTGGATATCTCACTCAGATTCTTAAGGCGCGAGCAGAGTTAAGAGCAGAAAACTGGAATGAGGCGGTTGCCCTGTTTCGCACCGCCTTCGATGACGATCGGGCACCGCTGGTGCATCGGACACGAGCCGGTCTGTATGTAGCGGATTGCTGGGAGAAGCTGGGACACAGGATCCGCAGGCATGACACATACGTGGAGCTCCTCAGACTGAATCCGGACTCCAGCGAGATCATCTCCAGACTGGCAGATTCGTATCGGGATTCCGGGAACTATGAAGAGGCGATTCGGCAATACCGTCGACTTGGAGACAGTCCAGAGTCGCTCACCGAAATCGCCAGACTCATGATTCGGGAGAATCGCCGACTTCCCCACGCCAAACAGCGCTGGGATGAGGTCGAAGCAGCAATTAACCAGGTCGAACAGGCGGCGAGTTCGGATCCGGGAATCGGAATTGCGCTGCAGGCCGAACTACGGCATGCACAGGGCGATTCCGGGAATGCCGCCAACTTGCTGCACGGTGGACTTAAGTCGCATCCCGCCGATCGTCGGCTCTGGCTGTTATTACTTCAAATCTACGAAAGTCGACAGGACTGGGACGCGGCTGACTCTGCACTTGATCAGCTCGATCAGCTGTCGGAGTCAAAAAACTCTACCATCGATCTGCGGATTTCATTCGCTGCGTCGGCTGGGCGAAAGGATAAGTTGGATGCGCTTCGTTCACGGGTCGATGGACTTGATGAAGAGCACCGGCTGCCGTTGCTGAGAGTGCTTGCCCGCGCATGGCGCCAAGTCGGTGAACACGACAAATCCTTAGAGTGCTGGTCAATCGTCGAGACGCGATTCCCGGATGATCTCAGCATCAAGCGAGCAAGATTCACGCTCGCCATGCTGCGAGGTGACGATGAGCAAGCTCGCGAACTCATCTCCCGGATGCGTGCGATCGAAGGGGAATTCGGCGAGTACTGGCAACTTGCCGAGGCCAACCGACTCTATGCACTGGCAGACCAGGGAAACCAACAGTATCTGACGGAAGTCCGGCAGATACTGGAAACGCTGGACCGTCGACTGCCGGAAACCGCCAGTCTCAAGACGCTCCTCGGTGACATCTGTCGGATGGAGGGTGACATCGAGCACGCAGTCGATTACTACAAGACCGTTGTTAATCGTTTTGCTCCCAGTCGGCACTGCGTTCTCCAACTGGCCGAACTCCTCTACGAGCAGGGCGAGTACGCCGAAGTTGGGCAGCTGATTCGACGTTTCGAACAGTCCAGCACGGTCGGCATTGGACCGCAACTGGCTCGTCTCGGGACGTCTGCTTCATTTCAGGACGACGAAGCGGCCGAAGCCCTGCGATTTGCTGAAATTGGAACGGCCTCGGCAGGCAACAGCCCGGAAGCAGAGATCTGGCTCGGGCAGGTCCATCGACTGGCGGGCCGACCACAAGAAGCAGAATTGCATTTTCGCCGGGCGATCGAAATCGCGCCCACTGAGGGTCATAGCTGGATTGCTCTGGTCGCGTTCCTGTCATCCGCCGGCCGGACCGAAGAAATGATCAGCACCATCGAAGCGGCGCAAAAATCTGTAGATGAATCTGAACTTGATTTCACCCTGGCTCAGTGCTTTGAAGCCGCCGGAGATCTCGAGTCAGCCGCAGCACATTATGAAAACCTGGTCTCCGAAGGTTTGAGCTCAGTCGATCGACTGGAATCGACTATCCAGTTCTACGTGCGCTCGCAACGGAACGAACACGCCGCCAGGGTCCTGCGGGGCATTCTGCTGGGATCGGCCGAACCACATGCCCGCATTGCCGCTGCTGCAAGGCGTCTTCTCGCCGATCTCCTGACAACCTCAGGAAGGTACCCGGACCACATCGCAGCCCTGGAATTGATCGATGAGAACCTTAAGAATTCAACGTCGAATGCGGGTCAGCCCGATTTGAGACTAAAAGCTCGCCTGCTCGCTCAGTCGTCTGTACGGGCGGATCACCGCGAAGCCGTCCGGCTCTACGATGTCCTTCGGGGCTGGGGGCCACTGTCGGTCAGTGAATCGAAAACTCTGGCGCAACTTCATGTGACTTTGGCGAACACCGAGGCGGCCAAACGGGAGGCGAGGTCCCTGGTAGCCCGTGCGCCCCATGACGTGAACGTGCTGGGATTCGCGGCGAAACTGATGCTGGATGCCGAAGCCGACGATGAGATTCTGATTGACTGGCTTGGCAGGTTAAAGGCGTTGCGGCCAGACGACATGGGAACGCTTGTCCTGTCCTCGCGGTGGCTGGTGAATCAGGCCAGATATGACGAGGCACTGGCGGTCCTGAGCAGTCCAGCGGATTCCGGTCGTGAAGTTCAGTTCGCCGTGGCACTTGATGAGATCGCAAGAACTCTGGATCAACGTGGCCACGTTGCAATCGCTGAGGAGTTTGCGCGGTCAGCTGAACAGTTCTACCGCCAGGCGGCGGCAGATGATCCTCTGCACCAGCTGAATCTGGCTCGCTTTCTACTGCGGTGGTTTCGAGGCGACGAAGCACTGCAGACGTGTCATCAACTCCGCGGGAAAGTCTCGGATGAAATCCTCGCAAGGATGTACGTTCAGCTGATCAAACGGGGCCGGATTGATCCCGCCGACGCTGACGAAACGCGGCAATGGCTGAAAAGTTGCTGCGATGCTGCACCGGACTCCTGGCCTTTGCATCTGGCCTACGCCCACCTGCTTGCCTGGAATCAGCAATACTCGGACGCCATCACGGCGTACCTCCACGTGCTTGAGCTGATTCCTGACAACGTCGAAGCGCTCAATGAAGCAGCCCTGTTGCTGGCGCTGACAAAGCGTGACACAAAACAGGCCGCTGAATACATCGACCGAGCCATCCACCATGCCGGACCGCTTGGAGCCCTGGTCGACAGTCGTGGGTCCGTCGAGTTTGCCCTGGGTGCACCCGACGACGCCATTCGCAGCGCCGAATCAGCGATTTCGGAAGCTCCGTCGTCCGTCCGCTACCTGCATCTGGCCCAGGCGCAATTCGCTGCCGGCAGGAAAGATCTCTCAAAGGAAGCCCTGCGGACTGCGTTTAAAATGGGTCTGCATGTTAACGTCGTTCATCCGCTCGAAGTTGCGGCATTCCAGCAGCTTCGGACCGACCTGAATCTCTAGAGCAGTTTGTTAGGAACAAACATTAGGATTCGCCCGTAGCTGGAGTCGCAAGACTTCAGGGAACTACCGAGCATTCCGAATTCTTGCGAATCCGGCTACCCTCAACTTAAGCTTTGACAGACCACGAAATGCCCGTCGTCCGCGGGTCCGTGAATCGGGCACTGCCGTGTCGCCACCGCGCGGAAAATCCATTAACCGGATTGTGGCTGCCTTGAATCCTGATGAATCCCTACTCCCGAGGCCGGGAGAAGGTGGCCGCAGGCCGGATGAAGGTGTTCTTCGCAGAACGATCCTGTCCCCATTCCGAGTGACAACCCGCTAGCGACGCCAAAACGATGCCTGTCGTGGTGACGTCGTTGCCGATGCTGCCAGCATCGAGTTTTGCAGGAACCGTTGCTGCCAACAAACGGTCATGCTCCAACACCGGTTTGCGGTGGTCCTTTTCACTGGCCTCAGAATCAGCGAAGGTGTACCGCGAATTCACACGAATGACGAGCTGCAGCTGATTTAACTCGATCCGTGAATATCTGAACGTGCGCACCAGTTGACTTGATGCGGGCAGTTGCGGCGTAAACACAATATACCCGCGCCCGTTCGACGCGCCCGTTCGACGCGCCCGCCGGGGCGGGGGAGTGTTTCGGCCTCATTCTGAAGTCGCATTGCCACGACAGATGCTTCCAAAAGCAAACATGCCCGGTCGTCACACGAGCGCGTCGGGCCTCGGCCACTCGGTAATTCGAATGTTATGCGCGACGAGTGACAAAACGAGATAAACAGGTAAAATAGGTCGATGCGATCTTCAATTTACGGGATTGCCTGACCTCCTGAGTTGTAATTCGTTGCCAATTGTGCACAGTCACAAAGCAGATCACCGCCCTCCTCCTTTGTCATGTACAGTACCTACATAGTTGTATTAATACACCCCAAATCCTGATGTGTTTGGAATTGAAAGTATTGGATGAAATCCGGGCCTAGGATTCTGCGTCGCGTGCGGCAGCTCGGCCGGTGCCGGAAGAGCAGTGCTGGGTGCATCCGTTCATCGAAGATGGATTCAAAAACTGATAGAAACAGCTGCTTCCTTCTCCCCGGTTGGGGAGACGGTGGCCGACGGCCCTCAACTGCCCTTTGGGCATTCTCTCCCCGCTCAAGGGGAGAGGAACAACAGGCGGTCTTAATCACATCTCCCTCCAATCATCCGATGTATCCAGCAGTGCTTGCCCACGACACAAATTGGATCATGACAGACACATCACGTCGCGGTACAGGATTTGCTTTCTCCGGGGAGACATCCTGACATTCAATGCAGTTGATGAAATACACAGCGACGATAAAAAGCACCGTGGCATAATCAATCATCGGTGTGACCGCCATCGACCGAATCGTTCAATTTTCGTCGGCAGGGATCGCGGGCGACTGGAGCAGCCGATTTGGCTGGACGAAAAAAAACATGGAAGTTCCATCGAACATATCACGCCTCTAACTACGTGATGAACCAAGAGAAATAGGCATCGTGGAGGCAAAGAGGGAATGCAGTTGCATAACCCACCGGGGCAAGGAGTGCGCTGAGCGTTTGAATTCCACTTGAAGCATTGAACGGGGCAGGCTCATTGCCTTAGTTTGATTTGATCCTACCAGTTGTCACGGGGAGGGAATGTGCCTGTCCCCATTTAGCGTTGCACATCGTAGCCTTGAGTCCGCTGACCGTATTCAACTGAAGTAATTGCCTGCTGCCCTATGCCGATCGCTCCCCCCATTGCTTCCTGTTGGCCATCCAACGTCTTCGACGAAGCTCAAAATGAAGATCCCACTGCGTGCTGGTCCGCGTTTCAGGTTCGACCACGCTGCGAAAAGTCGGTTTCTCGCGAATTGCGAAAACTCGACACCGTCGGCTATTTCCTGCCATATGCCGAAGAAACCCGGACCTATCAACGGCGTCAGGTCACCGTCCAAAACCTGTTGTTCCCCGGATATGTGTTTGCGTTCGGGGCGAGTGACGATGTTCGCAGCTGCCGGTACACGGTTCGCGGCATCATCAATCACCTTCAGGATCCCGATCAGGCATCTCTGTACGGTTCACTGGCGACCATCAAAAAACTGATCGACGAAGGGACAGAGGTCACCGCAGAGCAAAAACTCAAGCCCGGAATGGACGTCGAGATCGTCAGCGGTCCGCTGAATGGATTGCGTGGGAAAGTGATCAGAAACAGCCGCGGCCTGCGGTTTCTCGTGCAGTTAAATTTCATCCAGGAGGCAGCGTCTGTTGCTGTTGATGGATCAATGGTGAAGGCGGTCTAGCAGACGCCTTCACCGGCGCATTCACAGATAAATCTTCGCCAGCAGGGATCGCTGGCGATCGCAGCAGCCGAATCGGCTTGCTGAAAGAAAACATGGAAGTTGCGATGAACATGTCACACTTCCAGACACGTGATGATCCAGGAGAAACTGGCCTCGTGGAGGTGAAGAGGGAATGCGATTGCATAACCCACGGGGGTAAGGAACGCGCAGGGCCAAACCAATGAATGAAACACTGAATTCTCAAAACGCACCAGAGGCGTCCATACGTATTTCTCGAGCGTCTGCCGTGTTCCTGCTGGCCTGCACTGTGCTTTGGCTGTACTGGCCTGCGTTCATGGCGATGGCCGATAAATGGGACCGCAAGCCGGAGTATTCGCATGGATGGATGATTCCGTTGTTCGCAGTCTTTCTGTTGTGGCAACGCCGCAGGATGCTTACGGATACGGAGGTACCGCTGTCTCGAATCGGCGGAGGCCTTCTGGCGGCCGGAGTCGTGACCTGGATTTGTCCGTGGATGTTTGCAGCGTCCGGTTCGCTCGGGCTGATCCTGGGATACGCCGGAATCGTGATGACCCTGGCCGGTTTTTCTGTGTTGGTTTCGACGTGGCTGGAGGACGTCCCCTTGCGACCGGCGTGGTGGGGACTGGCGGTGATCATGGGGGCCGTCGCCATGCGTTTGTATTCAGCCGATGTGTACCTCGAGTGGTTTGATTTTCTGTCGCTGATCCCGTTTATCATCGGCTTGGTTTGGCTAACGGGTGGTCGTCAGGTGCTGGCGTGGAGCTGGGTGGCGATTGTATTCCTGTTCTTCATGATTCCTCTGCCATTCAGTATGGAGGTTGCCCTGCGGGATCCACTGCGTCGCGCCGGCACGCTGGCCAGCACGTACGTGATGCAGACAATTGGATTGCCCGCATTCGCAGAAGGCAACGTCGTGACAGTCAACGACGTTGGCATCGACGTTGTGGAAGCCTGCAGCGGTCTGCGGATGATGATGGTATTTTTCGCGCTGTCAGCCGGTCTGGCCGTCGTTCTTGATCGTCCCTTGTGGCAGCGAGCGCTGCTGCTCGCGAGCGCCCTGCCGATTGCTCTGATCACGAATATCCTGAGGATTACTTCAACAGGACTTTTACATGTCTGGGGCTACCACGAGCTGGCTGAAAACGTCTTCCATGATGTGGCTGGCCTGGCCATGCCGATTATTGCCATCGGTTTGCTACAGCTGGAAATGTGGTATCTGGACCGCTTGTTCATCGTAGATAAGAAGTTTCCAATGCAGTTTGGAATCGGGGCCATCAAGCCGGCTGAGCCGTCCGGGACCTAGGAACTGCCAGCCGTCTGTCAACAGAGAATTCGCCGTCGCACTGAGGCATGACTGCCCGGTGCTGGCAAAAGGAAGAAGCGACCCATGCAACCTGACCCTGAACTTGAACGAGCATCTGTGCAGCCCACCGTACCGATGATCACAGGTCACGATGGTGTCGTCCCAGGGTATCCTCCCGGGAGTGCCCTTATGACTCTGCAGCCCGTGGAAAATGGACAAACAGCGCAATCCCCGTTTCGCCATCAGGCGATTCTTGGGGCGATTCGCCGTCGCTGGTTCATCGCACTGACTCTTGGCTTGATGCTGGGTTGTGCAGCCGCAGCCGCAGTCTGGCAAAGCATTCCGGACACCTATACGGCGTTTTCAGAGTTGATGGTCACTCCGGGAAGTAGGTTTTTCTACGGCCCTCAGGAAACCCGTGAAGGTTCTCCGGATATCAGCGTCTACAAACAGACAATGGCCCGGCTGGCCAAGTACCCATTCGTGCTGACGGCGGCTCTTCGAGACAGTAAAGTCGCCGCGTGCGACACGATTAAGCAGCAGGCCCACCCTGAAGATTGGCTGGCCCAGAATCTTTCGATCAGTTCGCCAGCCGAGCAGTTCCTGCGCATTTCTCTGACAGGGAAAAACCCGAATGATGTTGCGGCAATCGTCAATGCCGTCGTGAAAGCGTTTAAAGCTGAAGTCATTGACTTCGAGAGACAGGAAAAACTCGGCAGACAGGAAGAACTTCGGGATAACATTCGTACTGAGCGTGCGGAGTTGGATCGACAGCAGCAGGAGCTGCGGCGACGTGATAAAGAGGTCGCTGTCGCGAACAAAGAGATGGCCAACCAGAGGTTTGCCACTCTCAGTGGTTTCGCTCTGGAACTCAGGAAGAATCTCGGGCAGATTGAATGGGAGATCCTGTCGGCAGAAGTTGATTTACAAAGGCTGCGAGCCGTCGCTGAGGCGGAGAAAAAAATGGAAACCGCCGAGGCCGAGAAGATGGCTCAGGCGGAATCAGAGCAAGCGGATGGAGAAGCAGCACGCCAGGCAGCACGTGAAGCGGAACTGCTGAAGGTACCGGAAATCCCCGAAGAAATCATCGAAGCACAGTTGCTCGCCGATCCAGCCTACAAAGAGTCCTTCAACTCTTTGGAGTACCACAAGAGGCAGCTTGCCCTCAAGACCAAGCGGTTTGGCGAGGGACATAGGGAGATCCGCGAGAGCGAGAACGAAATCGTCCGCCTCAATACTGAACGAGAGCAGTATCGCGAACAGCAAATACCCGAGATCCGCAACGACCTCGAAGAACGATTGCGGAGTCAAAGAATTGAGGCGGCTGCCCGGCAGGAGGATCAGCAGCAGCAGACAGCCGAACAACGCGCGACCGGAATGGACCTGGTGGCGTACGCGGAAGCCGGACTGGCCAAGAAAATCACGCTGAAGGAACGCGTGCAGAAAGCGCTTGAGGCACGTGAACTTGAAGTACGCGATTTGGGCAGCCTGTGGGTCGACAGAGAACTGCAGGCCGAAAAGGTTCAGGGACTCAAAGGTCGCGTGCTCAAACTGGACGGTGTCCGATATGCGCGCGAGGTCGAACTGGAGTATGAAGAAAGACATCCCCCCATCAGGATTCGACAGGAGGCACAGGTGCCGAAGAGTCCGGACCAGGGGAAGCGAATCAAAATGGCAACCGCCGCCGGTCTGGGAGGCTTCGGACTGATGGCCGGCTGCATCCTGTTACTGGAGTATTCGGCTCGACGACTGACGTCGGTCAGCGAGGTCCACGCGGATCTGAATCTTCAGGTCATGGCCACCATTCCCTTAATGCCCCGCTGGCTGAACTCGCAGGATAATTCGGCCTCAAGTGAAAAATCGGCTTATTGGCACAGTGTGCTGACGGAGTCCGTGGATGCCGCTCGAGCCCTGCTGTTGAGGCAGGGACGTCTGAATTCCACTCAGGTCGTCATGATTGCCAGTGCTGTAGGTGGTGAAGGAAAGACGACGTTATCCTGCCACATCGCCACCAGCCTGGCCCGCGCCGGTCGACGAGTGCTGCTGATTGATGGTGACCTTCGCCGACCGGGGATTCACAGTGTTTACAATGTCGGCAACACCCCAGGCCTTTCGGAACTGTTGTCGGATACCGCCGAACTTGCAGATGCCATCCATGAAAGCGAGCCACACGGGCTCTCTGTGATGTCCGCCGGACAGGTGAGTTCGCAGGTTCTCCGTTCACTCGCCCAGGACCGACTGGGTCAACTGATGGACATTCTCCGCGAAAGATTTGATTTCATTATTATCGATTCATCTCCTCTGCTGTTGGTGACCGACGGCCTCCTGATGTCTCAGACGGTGGACGGAGTCCTCATGTCGATTCGCCGGGATGTCAGCCGAGTTGCCAAGGTCGCAGCGGCCGCACAGCGGCTGAGCATGTTGGGCATCAACGTCCTGGGAGCGGTGGCCATCGGCCTGGATGACGGACCGGCCGCGTCTCGATACTCACCGAATTCGTACGGTTACGGTTACGGTTACAATGTTGGGCCTTATGGTCCAAATGAGATCGCAAGCAACAACTGATTCGATTCACAGCCCTTCAGGAACTGCACTTTGAAGACTTTACTTCCCGTGGCACTTGTGTTGTTGACCGCCGCCATTTCCGGCTGGCAGCACGGCCGACTGACCGAACGCTGGGGCGTCACGGCCGATGTCGCGGCCATCGCAGCACGCATCGAAGACCTCGCCATCGACGTAGACGGTTGGGACTCGACAGGTCAGACGGGATCGATAAAAGATGCCGTGCGGAACCAGGCGGGGGCCGAAGGTTACTTTTCTCAGCACTACGTCGACTCGGTTACCGGGGCCGATGTCCGGGCGACCGTGATGTGTGGACCACCGGGGCCCATTGCCATGCACGTCCCCACGGTCTGTTTCACGAATGCAGGAATGACTCAGCTTGCGACTGAGGAGCCAGCTAAGTTGCCAGGTTCCAAAGACGAGGATCAGCATTTCTGGATGGCCGACTATCGTCCGCAGGAGAGTCGACCTGGTCCCACGATTCGGGCATTTTGGTCGTGGAGCCCGGATGCAGCCGATTGGACAATTCCTGAAGCTCCTCGTTTTGAATTTGCCCGGGAACCGTATCTCTACCGGATCTACATTACGGCGCCTTCGGCCATCTTCAAACGCGTCTCAGATGACTCCGGTGAGTCGGACACAAAGAGTGCCGTCGAACTGCGTTTTGACGACTTCGTCCGTCAGTTTCTTTCCCGACTGGCCGAAGCGGCCCAACCCGACGCAGACGACGACAACTCGAACAGTGAATCAGGTGACAAGTCGGAAAAGGCGTAGTGGCGACGCATCGCATGGCGACGGTCCGCCCGTTGCGGCAGCTGCCCGTCACATGGTCCCCCTCGCCCCCTGGCAAGCGGAGTGCGTCGGGGTGAGCGGATCACACCGGTTCTAAAACTCCAGTTTCCAACCTCGTCACAGCGGCTGCCAGCCGCTGTGACATACCCCCTTGCTCCTTGGCAAAGGGGAGCGGGTCGAGGTGACGGGAACACCGATCCGCGAAGCTTCGCTTCGCCTCACCCAACGTGACGCCACAGTGCCAACTCCGGACACCAACATCAAACTGCAGCACGCACTGACCGTGGACGTCGAGGACTGGCCACAGTCCTCACTCGATCATTCGCTGCCCATCACAGATCGGGCGGTAACCAATACTCGTCGAATGCTGGAGCTGTTCGACGAGTGCGATGTCAAAGGCACGTTTTTTGTCCTCGGACTGCTCGCCGAAAAATTTCCAGGAGTCGTCCGAGACATCGCGGCAGCAGGCCACGAAATCGGCAGCCATGGCTATTCGCACAAAGCGGTCTTCGCAATTGGTTCCGAGGCATTCGCCGACGAACTGGATCGGTCCTGCAAACTACTGGAAGACATCTCGGGATCAGCGGTCCACGGCTACCGGGCCCCCGATTTTTCGATTACGGACGAATCCTTATGGGCTCTCGACATCCTGGCCGACCAGGGCCTTGAATACGACTCCAGCATTATGCCCGTGCAGATGAAACGCTACGGGATCGACGGGTATCCGCAAGCGATGCACCGTCTGTCTAACGGACTCGTTGAGGTTCCGTTGTCGGTGACCAGGATCATGGGAAGGCTGACACCAGTCGCAGGAGGAGGCTATTTGCGACTGTTTCCTCACCGCGTCACGGCGCAGGCGATTCGCCAACTGCAGTCGGAAGGCACACCGGCGATCGTCTATCTGCATCCGTATGAACTGGACGCGCAGGAAGTCCATGAGATCCGACCCGGGGTCTCGGCTCGCACAAAGCTCACACAGGGCCTCAATCGCAAACACGTCGCCGGCAGACTTCGCCGATTATTTGAGGAATTCGACTTCGGCCCCCTCTCGCAGGTCATTCCAAATCATGTCAGCGAAGTGGGCGTTCAGTCTTCAGTAGTCAATAGTCAGTAGTCAGGCCCGGAGTCGTCAGGGAGTAGAAGTAGGTCCGGCTGTGCCGGACATGGCATCCTGCAACTGCTGATCGAGCACGCGGATGCCGTGGAGCAATCGTAAGTGCCACAGTACTGTCGACGCTGGCAGCGTCGACAACGTTGGCGATGCTGCCAGCATCGGTTTTGACAGGGAACAGTGGCTGCCAACGAAAGTGAACCGCAAATGGACGCGAATACACGCGAATGAAGGGACCGCAGCTAATTCGCTCCATCCGCTCC
>JBDOMX010000212.1:0-5870 GCA_039831615.1 Planctomycetaceae bacterium | reverse complement strand
AAGCGTAATGGCTTCGACATGAAACAATACCTCCGGATGATTTTCAATTCGAAGACGTACCAGCGACAGGCAGGCACGGAAGAAGTTGCCGCAGGTGAACCGTATCATTTTCCCGGACCGATTCTTCGTCGCATGACAGCCGAGCAATTATGGGATTCATTCCTGACACTGGCCGTCGTTGACCCCGATGAGTACCGAGAACGCCCGGCCGGCATCGTCACAAATGCTATGAGCGCCGAACTGAGTACTGTGTCGGCGACCGAGCTCCTGCAGGCTGTACACGATGTTGGTCAGGTCGACGGCGGCAAATGGAGGCGAGAAAAAAAATACCGCTACAAGGGAACTCTGCTGGCCCGTGCTTCAGAACTTCCTTCTCCTGTGCCGGCCAACCATTTCCTGCGCACCTTCGGACAGTCTAATCGCGAACTCATTTCCGCCTCGTCCAAAATGGGTTCTGTGCCGCAGGTGTTGTTCATGTTCAATGGTCCCATTTCACACATGATCCTCGAAAAAAATTCAACGATGTACAACAACGTCAACCGGGCCAAAACAGTAGGTGCCGGAACAAAGGTTGTCTTCCGAACGATCCTGAATCGGGATCCGGACCCGGATGAAGCCAGGCTGGCAGCAGCGGAAATCGAACAGAACGGCATTCCAGGTTATGGAAACGTCATCTGGGCACTCGTGAATACGCGAGAGTTTCTCTTTATTCAGTAAGTCGTCGAGAGTTGGGATCGTGGCACGCGGGCCATGGACTTTATTTTGAAAGTATGAGCATGCAAATGAGACAATCGATCTCACAACTCGACGGACTCGGTCGCCGCCGTTTTATGGAACGCGCCGCGCAAGCGGCGCTGGGTGTCAGTCTGCTGCCTGGAATAGACAATGCCGTGGCTGCAGCTCCGACTCAGGGCAATGCCAAACGCCTGATTTACCTGTACATGAGTGGCGGGATGACCCATCTGGACACGTTCGACCTGAAACCCGGACACGAGAATCAAGGTTCAACAACGCCAATCAGCACATCCGTTGCCGGCATTCAGATCAGCCGGTTTCTGCCAATGCTGGCCGTGCAGTTCGATCAGATCGCAGCAGTCCGTTCAATGCACACGCAGACGGGAGCCCACGAAGCTGGCGAATACATCATGCGCACCAGCTACCAGCAAATTGCGACGACCCGCCACCCGTCTATGGGGCCATGGATCCAAAGGTTAAACGGACGGCAGAGCAGGACACTTCCTGATACGGTTCTGATTAGCGCTCCAGCCCGTCACCCTGGACCGGGGTTCCTTGACCCGACGTTCAGTCCGCTGCCGATCGGCGATCCCAACAGAGGTCTTGAGAACACGACGGCTCCTCAGTATCTGACCGAGGCGTCGTTCGATAAACGGGTTCGACTCATCGATGGATTTGATCGGAATTTCCGTTCCAAATTCAACGTCAGGAAAGTTCAGGCGTACACGGATCTGTATACCGAAGCCACGAGTTTGTTGGCGAGTCAGGAGCTGAAGGCCTTTGATCTTGACGAAGAGACAAAGGAAGATCGAAACCGGTACGGACGGAACCAGTTCGGCCAGGGCTGTCTTCTTGCGCGACGCCTGATCGAAAACAACGTCCGATGCGTTGAAGTCACATTGGGCGGCTGGGACATGCACAACACCATCTACGACTCGAATGGGCTCCCATCGCGCGCCGCCACCCTTGACCGTGCTATGGGAAATCTGCTGAAGGATTTGGCAGATCGTGGACTCCTCGATGAGACGCTTGTGGTTCTGACGACTGAGTTTGGACGGTCTCCGGTGATTAATTACAACGCCGGTCGTGACCACCACCCTGCCGTTTTTTCGGCGGCGCTGGCGGGCGGCGGTATCAAAGGAGGCCAGTTCTATGGTAAGTCCGATTCCGATGGCCACAACGTTGATGAAAACGGTGTAACACCAGCGGACCTGAATGCCACGATCGCAGCCTCGCTGGGGCTGCCGCTGAAAGAGGTCGTCACATCACCTACGGGACGCCCGTTCACTGTGGCTCACAAAGGCAAACCCGTTCAGGCGCTCCTTTCATGAAATCCAGCGTGCCGACGCGAACCTGGGACTGCCGCCTGGCGTGGGGTCCGTTGTTCAGTTCAAACCAGATTACCGGCGACCCACGTCAGTCGCCGAATTCAGATTCCAGATCCGCCAGATAGTCCGAATCGAAGACGCCATCCTCTGCAGCCGCAGCTCCGTTTGGGTCTGAGTCAACGTCAGCGAACTGCTGCAGCCAGAAGGCCGTGTCGGTCTGCTGTCGCTGATGAGGATGGGGTCCAGCTGACCGAACAGACTCGGGATCCAGGCTTTCCCAAAACACCTCGCTGTCAATCACTTTGGCTTTACGACGCCGAGCCGCTCGGTGAAGTCGATGATCACTGGAAACGACCAGCAACTGCTTTGGTGAACTGTCAGCGGCAACGATCCTTTCCAGTTCGCTATCCGCGTCGGTGCCGGCCGGCGCGTAAATCACGATGACACCGTGTTGCACCTGCCGCCTTCGCGAATCGTCGTCTGATCCGAAGGCGTCGAAGACAACAGTCGTGCGTTCAACGGCAGCGGGAGTCAGGCGGGCGGCGAGCTGCTGCAGAAGGCGATTTCTGCAGACCTCCAAATCTCCTGGGCCATAACGCCGGCGAGCAATGCCGACAGCGTGCATGAGATTGTAGCCGTCAATCAGGATGAATGGGTGAGCCATGGCCGAACCTGAGTCTGAATAGTATTGTCGACACCATAGTGCAGGCGGCAGGGTCGTCCCATGGCAGAATCGCAATTCGAGGACGGACAAACAAGGTTCCTTAATTGATCCTGCATCCGTCGACCGGAGAGGACTTGAACTCATTCGACCCCGTGGATAGAGTGCATCTGTACATCGGGCACAAGATGACAAATCCGGAATTCGATTCCATGAATGGCAACCTGCTAACCAGCCTGAATCTCCTGCTGCTTCTTATGTGAAGTGCGCCTCAGGTCTGTCTGCAGTGAAATTTTTCAAATCAGCCTGAGGCCCCGAGGTCTCAGGCTTTTTTTTTGCTCTCACTTTTTTTTGCTCTCAGCAGTCCCTGTCAGGGATCCGTTCGGTCAGAGTTCAGCAACACTACCAGTTTCACAGCCGACCAGGAGGCACCTCATGTCGGGCGATCGTATCGTAATTTTCGACACCACACTGCGGGACGGTGAACAGTCTCCGGGCTGCAGTATGAATACCCGGGAAAAACTGAAAGTTGCCCACGCGCTCGTCGAGCTGGGCGTGGATGTGATCGAGGCAGGATTCCCGATTGCGTCTCCCGGCGATTTCGAAGCCGTGACGGAAATCGCCCGTGCCTATGGTGATCGTTGTACCATCTGCGGCCTGGCCAGAAGCCTGGACGCAGATGTTGAGCGGGCCAAAGAAGCACTGGTTGACGCGCAACACCGCCGAATCCATGTGTTTCTCGCGACAAGTGCGATTCATCGTGAATTCAAGCTGAAGATGGACAAGAAGGAAATTGTCAATCGAGCCGTGCAGTCGGTTCAGCAGGCCAAAGAATTCTGTGATGACGTTGAGTTTTCACCGGAAGACGCTGCGCGCACTGAGCTGGACTTTCTGTGTGAAGTGGTCGAGCGCACGATCGAAGCGGGCGCGACAACCGTAAATATTCCGGATACCGTTGGCTATGCGACTCCAAGCCACTATTTCCGTGTGATCTCGCATCTGAAACAGCATGTTTCGAACATCGATCGAGCCATCATCAGCACTCACTGCCACAACGACCTGGGTCTGGCGGTGGCCAACAGCCTGGCGGCGGTGGAAGCAGGGGCCCGCCAGATTGAATGCACGATTAACGGGCTGGGCGAACGCGCGGGCAATGCGGCACTGGAAGAAATCGTGATGGCGATCCGCACTCGTGAGGACTACTACGGTTGCCATACGGGGATCAATACGGATCGTCTGTATCCGACCAGCCGTCTGGTGTCATCAATTACCGGGATGAAAGTGCAGCGCAATAAGGCGATCGTCGGGCAAAACGCATTTGCGCATGAAGCCGGGATTCACCAGCACGGCATGCTGCAGGAACGCACCACCTACGAAATCATGAAGCCTGAGGACGTCGGTTTTGTTGGTGAGAATCTCGTGCTTGGGAAGCACAGCGGGCGGCATGCCTTTCGCGATCGCGTGCAGCAGCTGGGATTCGAACTGGACGACGAAGCCCTGCAGCGCGCGTTCGATGATTTCATTATGCTGGCTGACAAAAAGAAAGAAGTCTACGACGCCGACATTGTCGCATTGGCAGAAAACCGCCTGGGAGAAGTGCCGGAACGCTGGAAAATGGTCAGCTTCCATACTTCGGCCGGCAGTGCCTCCGTGCCGACCGCCACTCTCGAACTGCAGTGTGAGGATCAACCGGTGATTTGTGACGCTGCCACGGGAGATGGCCCCATCGACGCTGTCTTTCGTGCCATGGAGCGAATCATGGAACTCACCGCGGGGCTGGACGAATTCAACGTGCGCAGCGTTTCACGGGGCAAAGATGCACTGGGTGAAGTCCGCGTGACAATCAATGTGACCGGCCGTCATTACCACGGGAAGGGTGTCAGCACCGACATCATCGAAGCGGCCGCTCTGGCATATCTGCAGGCACTGAATAAGGTGCACCATGACCGCCGTACTCAGTTTCCTGAGCGGGCCGAAATTCAGCCGGCAAATCCGTAGCACCATGACCGCAAAGGCAACCTGAAAGAAACCACGAATCGGCGAGGTGTTTCCGGATTCCCGTGCTTCGCAGAATGATGAAACGGCCGATTCGCTGCTGCCTGACTGTCGCAATCAAGTGCGCGGATGAACGGATCAGCTGCATCGCCGAGCTGAACGGCGATTCGTACGACGTCGCTGACTGTGGTTCTGTCGATTCTCGGCCCGACCCGACAACCTGCCAATTCGACACCGTGCCGTGCATCCGGCGCCCCCGGCATCGCACAGCCATGACACAAGTTAATCGCATAAAATGACTTACGACATCGCCCGAGCTCACGGCACGCTGTTTGCTCGTCGCGTGCGGGATAGCCCATCACTGCCATCTCGTAACTAACGAGAAGCGGAGTCGCTAATGGCAGACTTACATTTTAATGGCCGAAGCCATTTTTGTCGGAAGATTCGTTGAGGAGATACCGTGGCTAAGATTTTGAAGTTTGACGAAGACGCCAGTAAAGGACTGTTGTCCGGCGTTTCAAAGCTTGCAAGAGCAGTCAGCAGCACACTCGGGCCTCGCGGTCGGAACGCTGTGCTGGACAAGGGGTGGGGCGCACCGAAAGTCACCAAAGACGGTGTCACGGTTGCAGAAGACATTGAGCTGGAAGATCCCTACGAGAACGTCGGGGTTCAGCTGGTCAAGGAAGCCGCGTCGAAAACCAACGACGTTGCGGGCGACGGCACCACGACAGCCACCCTGCTGGCCCATGCCATCTACAAAGCCGGGCTGAAGTACATCGCGGCCGGGACTGACCCCATGGCACTCAGCCGAGGTGCTCAACAGGCTGTCACTGCGATTGTTGAGGAACTTGGACGGATGTCCAAGAGTGTCAAAGCGAACGATAGAGAACAGATCGCCCGCGTTGCTTCCATCGCCGGCAACAATGATCCGGCGATTGGTGAGATCCTTGCCGACGCACTGCTGAAAGTCGGCAAAGATGGTGTGATTACGGTTGAAGAAGGCCGCAATGTCACGACCGAAGTCGAATTGGTCGAAGGAATGCAGTTTGACCGAGGTTATCTTTCGCCCCACTTCGTGACCGATCAGGATGCCCAGGAAGTCGTACTGGAAAACTGCCGCATCCTCATTCATGAAGAAAAGATCTCGAACG
>JBDOMX010000357.1:0-5873 GCA_039831615.1 Planctomycetaceae bacterium | reverse complement strand
CGTCTGGCAGCATCCCACCACTCAGAAATCGTCCGGGTGTGTAGCTCACGGTGTCTGCCGCCACAGTGATCTCAACGAAAATCAGGTCACGTGGGTCGGCGTCTTCAACCGCTGTTGCCGACGTATCTTCTGCTCCGGACACCCTGTCGGTTACCGTGATCGTTTTCGTCACGTCGGATGCACTGATGCCAACAGTCATGGTGACGACATCGTCAATCCGTGACTCGACATCCGAGTTGGTTGCCCCCTCAATGACGGCTGATCGGCAGCCTTCCCGAGCAGCGTTCGTGAGCATCTGCGAGACCATCAGCGCTCGACCGAATTCCATAATCCCCAGCAGGATCAGCATGAATACCGGAAAGCAGACAGCCATTTCGACCATCGCCGCACCGCGACGACGTTTTCCGATTGTCTTCGAACGCCGTCGAACGAATGGGATATTCTGCATACGTTTTACCTTTCGGGCCGACTGGCCCCTGCAGATCGTGAACATCTCACTGAACAGCACAACGACACTCCGATTTTTCCCGTCGACTTGCGTTCCTTTTCCTGAGAAGGTGGTGTTTGTTCCGAAACACCACACAATTTCGTGCAGGGTGTTTCCTTTGGTCACCGGCAGTTCTGTGAATGGGTGACAAGTAACGCACTTGATGTCCGGACGAAACATCCGGTCAGGGTAAACCGTTACACGAAGCGTTAGACGATTCTGCCTGACGACGGACTCGAAAATCTGTCAGGTTCACTCTGACTGAGGAACCCGTGCTCCCATGCGACTCCACATACGCCGCTGCGCACTTTCACGGTGTCGTCGCAACCGGCTGGTCGACGACCGTGGTGACGTGGCAATTCCAGCAGTGGTCGTCATCAGCACATTCGATCCACTCATGTGGCGCGACAACAACTCGAGACCATGTGCCACGCACGCGGGGATACCCGCCCCCAGCGTTCGGCTGGAACGGGCCGTTCATCGGCTCCGGCCCAGTCCTGTACGGGGAAAAACCAGCAGGCTGACCCCGCAGAAATACGCTCGTGCCAGAGCTCTGGTATCAGCCGAGGTCGAAAACATCGTTCCCGTGCCCGGCAGTCAATGATCTCAGTACTCTATCGTGTGGGACCGGAGCCCCAAGGTTGTTACGCGGCCGAGGTATCAACCAGTCCTGCGGGTGATTCGGATCGCGGAAGTTTGAGCGTAAACGTGGTCCCTTTTCCCGGCTCGCTTTCCACTCGGATACGACCGCCATGAGCTTCAATGATGCGGCGACACAAGGCGAGACCCAGTCCAGTGCCGCCCTGACCTCGTGCGTCGGCCTGACGAGTCGTGAAGAACGGATCGAAGATCTTCTGCAATTTTTCGTGCGGAATGCCAGCACCATTGTCGGCGACGGCAACTTCCGCCCAGCCTTCCGTGGGGTTGTCGCGCACAGTCAGTCTGATACGGCCGCCTTTCTCCATGGCCTGGCGGGCATTTACAATCAGATTCATCAGGATCTGCTGGATCTGACTACTATTGACTTTCGCCCAGACTCCGGTGTTGACGTCACGGTCCACACCGATTCGGTGGATTTCAAGATCCTTCTGGACGAGGACCATCACGTCATCCAGCAGTCGACTGAGTTCGGCAGGGTCATAGCGGTCACTGGTATTGCGAGAGTACGCCAGCATGCCGGTCGTGATCTTGCTGGCCCGCAGACCGGCGGCAAGAATCTTGTCGAAGGCTTTATCACGTGTCGCCTCGTCTTTGTGACGAACGCCCATCTTAGCGTAGTTGATCACCGTCGTCAGGATATTGTTGAATTCATGAGTGATACTGCTGGCCAAAGCCCCCACCGAACTCAGGCGCTGAGCGCGCATGAGTTGCTCTTCCAGCAGCCGGACGCGGTCCTGTTCTGACTCAGATCGCTCGTCGCTCATAAATTCGATGTCCTGAACTTGCTGTCTTTAAACTTCTGAACCGGAAGATCTCCAGGGAAATCTGCCCTGTGTCATCGCTCCCCGCTACGACTGACACGACCGCTCCTGAACAGTTTATCGGCAGCCAACGTTGATCTCTGGCAACATGTGAGCCGAATTCTCCCGCTGATTCTGCCGGTCTGCCTCCCCGCGGTCAAAGAGCGGTTGACTTTGTTAAACGGTCATGTTGAGTCCAGGCAACGTTCCAGGTGAGGAAAACGCCACCGTCGGCCAACGCACTTGCCGAGATCGGACCGTGATCTAGGTTTGAACTACAAATCGCTTTCATCCCTTGCCTCAGAGCAATCTGACATGCCGGTCTTCGAAATGAGAGTGTTCTGTCAAGAGGTCATCAGGCCATGAAGTTTTCAATATTTCGAAAAGGTCACGGAACGAAACGACGGGGATCGACCCTCGTTGAAACCGCTGTTGTCCTTCCCGTCTTCTTTACCTTCCTGTTCGGGTTCATTGAGTTTGGTCACTGTTATATGACCATTCACACCCTGAATTCAGCAGCCCGCCGTGCGGCCCGCATGGGAGTCGGTGAGGACGTCACCACCGAACAGGTCAACGATCTGGCTCATGCCATTCTTGATTCGGCCATCGATGCCGACGTGACTGGGGTGAATATCACCGTCAAGGATGCGAGCGTGTTCGATGACCCGAATGTGGATCCGTCGTCGGTTAATTACGACAACCTGCCTGACGTGGAAGTGGCCGACGTGGAATCTCGCACGTTGTTCCTCGTACGAATCGAGGTTCCGTATCACGAGATCGGGATCATGGGACCCCGCTGGATCGATACGCTAAATCTGTATGGCCAGGCCATTATGAGGAAGGAGTGACGGCGATGAATCGAATGCACTGCAATATGCCGGCTGAACAACGCCGAGGCGTCGCCGCCGTGGAGTGCGCCATCGTCCTGCCCGTGATGCTGGTTCTTGTTTTGGGACTCGTCGAAATCGGGACGGCACTTCGAGCCACTACCATTATGCAATCCGCAGTCCGTGAAGCCGGGCGACTCGCATCGATGGACTGGCGCTATGTGGTTGAAGAGGGCGAAACACCCAACGAAAAAGTTGAACAGGATATTCGCAATTTTGTGACAGCTTCGGGACTGCCAGGCGACGACCTGATCGTGAGCATCGAGTTTGCAGAAGGCGCCAGCGAGGGGTCCGACTTTGATATCGCGGACGAAGACAACGAACTGGAGTTGATGCTCATCGAAATTGAACTGCCGTACGCAAGCATCAGCCTGTTTCCAGTGAGATACATGGGGGGGCGGAATCTGAGAGAAGGCGTTGTTTCGCGTGCGGGAATCGCCGGAGGCAGCCTGACGAACTAACGATGTACGAAACTCAGAGCAACGATCGAAAGAATCACAGCGGGTGTGAATGGGCGTAATGGTCTGCGGCAGGATCAATGCAAATGCAGGGATCAGCTGACAACCGTTACGGCAGGACTGAAATTGGGGAGGTGAATCGTGAGAACAATGAATCAGAGCAAACGGCAGGGAACGCAGCCGGAACAAAAGAGAAGAGGCATCTTTTTTGCGCTGGCAATCCTGTGTCTGGTGGCGGCCATGACATTTGTGGGAATGTCGGTCGACCTGGGAATGATTACGGTCACGAAGACCCGCATGCAGGCGGCCGCGGACTCGGCAGCTCTTGCCGCGTCGCAGGAGATCGTGGTGGCCATACGGGCAGCCGGGGAGGCCGGGGAGACTGACATTCAGACCATCCAGGCCCTGGCCGCCACGGAAGCACAAGCGATGGCTCAACACGTCTGTGACCTGAATGGCTTTTATGTGGATCCTTCCACGGACGTGATCCTGGGGTCGCGGCTGCTGGCAGAAGACGGAGAATCGTACGTCGAAACCTGGGGAACGCCCCCATACAACATGGTCAAAGTCACGATCCGCAAGACGAACACCGATGCGGAAGCCCCCGACGCGAAGCTTCCTCTGTCATTTGCTCCGGTCCAGGGAGATCGATCTCACGCGTTAACTGCCGAAGCGACAGCTTTCATCGAATCACGGGACATCGTGACGGTTCTCGACTATTCCGGTTCAATGGCGTACGACAGTCTGATCTTCTCGACAACCATCAATCGTATGAGCCTGTCGCAGGTCGAAGGCAGCCTTGATGACATCTGGGATGCACTCGTTGCATCGGGAGTCGGATTCAGTGATGACGGAGGAACTTCGAAGTTCCTCGCAGCCGGATTCGGCGGCATCGATTCTTATGAGGGCACTTATATCAGCAGCAACAGCGTCAACACCGTGTTCGAAACGCTCGACCTGGGTGGCAGCGGCGAAGGAGTCCGGTTCTACGACTACGACAACTACAGTACATTGATGACGGAACTCGGGACCGGGACATACAACCTGAACAGCATGGGTGGCAATCTGGACGACGACATCAACTCGTTCAGAGTTCCGGACGGATATACAGTGACTCTTTGGGACTTTGCGAATGCTGGCGGTTGGCAGTTTGGTCCGAGAACGTCCGATGTCTCGTCGATGGGCAGCTACAGCAATGACGCCGAATGGATCGTCATTACTAACTCCGGTGAACCAGACGAATACGTGCCGTTCCCTCAGGAAGGAAAAACATCATCCGGTGGTACGCGCAGAGGCAAACCCTCAGAAAGCGACAGCGAAGATGAGTGGAAGGACTACATCGAATTTGTGATGACAGACAGCTCGCTCAACAGCTACGGGTACCGTAAGGATTATGGCTATCGGACACTGATGCACTATCTGATCTCTCAACGGATGATGAATCATCAGTCAGAAGATCTGTGGCGAGCTCCCATCTATCCACATCATGCGGTCAAAGAGGGAATGACGATGTTCACGGAATTCCTGGACAACCTCGGATACGGCGACAATATTGGGCTGGTGACGTATGCCACCACCTCGCTGCGACAAACCGGCCTGTGGGATGATGGAGCCGATGAAACAGTCGATCTTGGCGGAGAACATCTCACTGATGACTACGACGCCATCGACACCATTCAGACTCATAAACAACCCGGCCACTACAACCGATCAACAGGAATTGGATACGGACTCGAGGATGCAATCGACCTGATTGACGAGCAGGGTCGCTATGGTGCTCAGAAGTCCATCCTGCTGATGACTGACGGCCAGTCCAATCAGTATCCGGACGGGTTCGGGGAAGGCAGTTTGCCGTCAGGTTGGGACTGGAACGAAATCACTGACTTCGATGGTGATGGGGCGGCCGACTTCGAAATCGACAGCAGTTACGGCGGTTGGGACAACAACTGGCAAGCCGCCCTGCATGCGTTCATGATCGCCAAGCAGGCTCTGGACGAAGACATCGTTGTCCATACGATTTCCGTGGGCTCAGGTGCTGACACCGACCTGATGGGCGCCATTGCCAGCATGACCGGCGGTACCCACTTGTGGGTGCCAGGAGGCTCCACGATCGCTGAAATGGAAGAAGACCTGCAGGCTGCCTTCGCGCTGCTCGCCGGTCAGGTTCCTCCTGCTCGTCTGCTTGCTGACGGCAACTGATGATCTCACCGCAATCCGACGCCACCGCCGATCGGGCACCGCTGGTTGACCAGCGGTGCCTTTTTTTGTTGACAGGCACTGGCGCGATCTGGCGCATCGATCACCAGAGATACTGCGGGTGAAACAGGCGAACGCACGGTCGTCCGCGTCAACTCCTCGCACAGACACCGTGATCGATCAGCTACTGCGGACTACGCATTCTTGTGGCCACGACGAGCGTGAAAGAGCAGGGAGTCCTGCACTCCCACGAGCCAGGACTGGCTACAACAAAAGGAAAACCGCGCAAGTGGTTTGCCAAAGCTTAAGTTCAGGGTAGCCGGATTCGCCAGAATTCGGAATGCACAGTCGTTTCCTGAAGTCTGGCGACTCCAGCTACGGGCGA
>JBDOMX010000998.1:0-5893 GCA_039831615.1 Planctomycetaceae bacterium | reverse complement strand
CCACAACCGCAGCTACACGCTGATCAATCTCCTCCCAGAAACATGGTCTGGTTCGTCCGGCGTATTCCATGAACCACTCGCCAAACTCATCAAGTTGTTGGCGTATGTTGTCACTGTCGGCAGCCGCCTGTTGCTCGGCAATCTCCTCAGCGGCCTCCGGTGCAATCGCAGCGAAGGGCAGTAGACTGGCTGAATGGTGCTGAATGGCCGTTGCCAGATCGTTCGGACAATCACCTTCAATCCTGATGCTGTCAGCTGTGCGGACCAGCTTCAGGCCCTTCCCGGCGATGGTTTGAACCACTGTGTTCAGGTCGATCATTTTGAAATGCTCCTTTGATGTCCCCGTATGTTTCTATATTGGGGACTTGGTTTTTGGGGAGTTGTTCCTGCCGGTGCCTGCATTGGCTTGCGACGTACTGCAGGTACTGACTGAGGATTTGAACTCCCCAGAATCAACTCCCCAGAATTAGAGAGACACCTATGCGGACTTGCCGGTGGGGACTTCAATCACAAGTTTCGGTGGAGGAAACCACCACCACTTTGTGCCATCGAATTCTGGAAGGTCATCGATGGGAATTCCGGTCTGATTGCTGATGTCGGCTTCGCTGCCTGCTTTCGGCTTGATGCTCTGAATCATCAGATGCTGTCGTGCCCGATCTTCCGTACCTTTGCTGATATTCTCCAGCTTCAGTCCTTCCTTCATCACCGCGGCCAGCGTCGGCTCTGTCAGCGCATTCTTTATCCAATGAACAGCACGTTCAAACTCATCATTCGGTCGGCCCGGGCCTTTGCTGTCGCCAATGGCCGCATCTCTCACTTCGTTCAGCGTTGTGCCAGACGCTTCAATCCAATCGATGGCAGGAACGGGAACCGTGACACCGTTCATTGGAACCATGATCTCGCAGAAGGCAAACCGCCACGATAGATCCTGCCTGTCTCTGTCCGCATTGTTGAGTTTGCCCGGAAGGAAAAGCCTCATCCGGTCGTCATCCGGATCCTCAACAACATGCCATATTGCTCTGGCAGTCCGCACCAGTCCGGCACCAAGAATGGCGTTGTCCGGATTGCCACGCTGAAATCCGCTCCTGGCGTGATGTTCCACGCAGAGCATCGCCAGATTCAGTTCCCGGGAGATCTGAGCCATTGGCTGCGCGACGGCCTTCTGCCCCGTATTACTCTTGTGCTCGGTTTGCAGTGATACACTCTGGAACGTGTCCCAGACGCAGAGTTTGTAGTCGCCGGATTCCTTCAATTTCGTGTAGACATATGGCAGGTGCTGTTGCAGATCAATTGCCAGAGCATCATCCGGTGACTCATCGGGATTGCCCAGCCCGTACACAACGTCGATTAATTCAAGGTTGGCTCCGGCTGCGATAAGGCGCGGTACAACTGTAGAAGCCGCATCCTCCTCTGCCGAGCAATACAGGACTCGCCCTTGTGGACAGGGTGTTCCGTCTGGCCAACTCCGACCTGTTGAGACGCGGGCAGCAACATCGGAAGACAGCAGCGATTTCCCCTTGCCTTCCGGGCCAGCGATGATGTTGACGGCTCCCAACTGTAGATGATCGGCCCAAAGCCATTCCACAGCTTCAGGCTCAATAGTGGAGGCTTGCCGGGTGACCAATTGCAGGACGCCTGAAGGTTTCGCGGCGACTTTAAGCGTTGCCGGTCCATCAGTGCTGGGGGCTTTGGGTGTACATAGATTGTCCAACTTGAGTTTCGGTGCATTCTGCTCTTTACACCAGATGTGATAAGCGGGTTTTAGCGCCAGGGCCTCAGACTTCGGTGGTTGGCATCGTTCATTCCACGCCACCACCAAGGGTTCGAGTGTTTCCCATTCCGCCCCCGGGTGACAAGTCAGCCACTTCCCTACCAAGACCACCAGGAGCCCGTTGCGAAGCCCTTCGCCTGTACCGGGATGATTCTCAAGAGTGTGGCCTTCGGCATCCGCCACGGCGGAAATTGATGGTCCGGACGCGCTGGCAGTTTTTTGCCGTCCAGGTTCACGCAACAGGTCCAGCAGATCAGCAGGGCAACTGGGGAGGGAGTCGAATTCCTCAGGCTCGACAATCCAGTCATAACTGCCGTTAGCAGTGTGGGAAGGTGGGACGCACGCATAGCCTCCATTTGCTCGGGTGTCGATGCTAAGGCCCCCGATGTGCGCCTTAGTGCAGATCCCGGAATCATCACCTGCAGGATATGCAAACCAGAGTTGCTGTCCTCCTGAAGGCGTTGAATATCGCGGTGCTTCCATGTCCTCCACCGGACACCCGACAAACGCCTCCAGCTCGGCAAAACCGTTGCTGCCGCCTTTGATGTCGATATCCAGCACCAGCAGGTTGCTGGCTTGGCCTGTCGCGATGCCAACGTTTGCCGATGGCCACTTCGCCCACCACTCACGTATCTGATCCGGATCAGTTGTTGCCAAAGTTGGCCAGCTTTTTATCAGCGGCTTCTTCCCGTCGTTGCAGGGAAACACTCTCATGCTGTGTTCTGCATATTCGACCGCTGCCTCGTATTTCGATTTTTGTTCCAAGTCATCCTGTGTATAATCCACTTCGTTGAATCCGTTGCTGAGTTGAAATATCGAAGACCAGCCTGAGTTGTCCGCTCAGGCTGGTCGCTTTATTGGCCATTACTGTTGTTTCATAAAACTGCCCACCCGAGTCGCCCCGGAATCAGTTTCCTCAACAACAATTAATCCCTTGATGCCCACATAACTCTGTAGGTCCACTTCTTCGCCAGCTCCGATGTCGCTGCCCTTCAGGCTCTTGACGAACCTGTAAAGATTGGACTTCGGCGAAAGCTTTTGTGAGACGATGCGACTTGCCTCAGCCCCAGCATGCTCGCCATCCAGAACCTTCCACTTCAGCCGGACGCCCGGTCCGTAGTCGTCAGATAGAAACTCTTCGGCCCCCATGTATTCGGCCGAATAGCCGCCAACGGGAATACCTGTGGTGTCTTGCATTGTAAATTTCATTTCTCGGACTCACTTTCATCTTGTGATTTGAAAAGACGTCCCTGCTGCTGCAGAGGCCTGTGTTTGCCGGAAAGTTTCCGGTTCGGTTCTTCTTCCAACTGGTCGAACAGATCCAGCTGTCCGGGCAGTGGTTCTAACGTCTGCCTAGCAACCACTGTGGGAGGCCTACGCAGTGCCTCATTCTTCCATTCGCCAACCTTACGTTTCGCCATGGTTTCGGCCCTCCTCGGCCTGAAGAAAGGCTTTCAGGCGGTCGGGGGAATAGCGGACACAACTTCCGATCCGTGTGGCGGGGATCGGGCCACGGGGCTGCGTTTGTGCCCACAGCTGCCGCTCGCTGATGCTGAGACGCGCTGCCGCCTCACGTGGTTTGAGGAGAAGTTTTTCCGTCGCCATTGTGCTTGCCCTTTCGCAAGAGGTTGAAGTAACCAGTTGCGAAAGATTTGAGCACACGATTTTGATGGAGGGATTGGCGAGAGTCAAAATGAGAGGAATCCCACCCAACAAGGGGCGGATTCAGCAATGCTTCGCAGCCTTTTCCCACGCGAGGCGTATTGCGGAAAATCCTGATGGGATTTTCAAAAGGGAATCCCTCTTAAGAACTCATTCTCTCAGGGTCGAATTTATGGGCGTCAGGAATCGCATCGGCCAACTCTCCAAGCTCAGCCCTCAGGAACACGTAAGGCTTGGATGGCTCATCAACAGCTTTGCGACGTTCTGACAGCTGGACCCCGTGTTTTGGCTTCTTAATCGCTTTGTTGAGAAGCTGAGGCGATATTCCAATCGTTCCGGCAAAACGCTTGTCGCACCACTGGTCGCCGTCCCGAAACTGAGCGGCCCTCGCGTCATTTTTTCGGATCGGTCCGTCCATCTGGACAGTGAGAACGTCTTTTGGAACACTCTTCTTCCCGCCGTTGTCGCTAAGGTAGTCGCCGATGTTGTACTCCTTCCCATCGCCCAGCCGACGCCATGCCCCATACTTGCTAATCACTTCAATAACCTTGATGTCCATTGGTGATTCAAGCCGACGAAGCATCTTCTCTGCGGAAAATTCGTCAGAAATCTTCCATAGACGACTGACCGCGATTAGCGTGAAGTTCGAGACGGTTGTCAGCCGCAAACGTTCCGCCACGTCCGACATAGTCACAAGACCTTCCGTCTGCACAATGGCGAAGTCTCCGGCGGCTCCTGTCTCAACGACCCACCTGGCCCCCAATACGGGAAGCATCGCCTTGATATCTCCCTTGCTCCATGTGCACGCGGACCATCCTTTGGGCAAGTTTTTCAAAAGGGCCAGAAAATGCAATCCCTCACTGAGTCTGTAGCTATCGAATGATTCGTGACGTGTTCCTTTACCAGTTTCAACAAGGAGTTGTTCCAATCCTTCCCACTGGCTCTCTGTCAGCGTTGCCATTTTTTTTGCTTCAGACATTTATTCTTATTCCGCGTGAGAGTCCCTTTGTGGCCCGTTAAGCCACCACCTGCCACTCAAACCTGCAACGGCAGTAGAACGGTCTGATCTCGCTTCGACTTGTTCTCGTCCGCGTAGATAAACCACAGAGCCGCGTCGACGTCGATATCTCCCCACTCCATCGACAGTACTCGCTGAGTGCCCGTGCAATCATCGATCAGCCTTATTGACGGTCTCATTTGCTGTCACGTTGTGCCCCACCTGATTCGTCATTCGTCGAAGTCCTGCGTAAATCACCGCAGTATACAGCAACCCGCTGCGTTGGCACATGATTCCAGCCCCCAGCGAGGTGTCACCCAAACATGCTGACGGCTGGTCACTGCATCGGCTGCATGAGCGGGAATCCCAGCTGACGGTCTGCCGTGAAAATCATCAGCCGCATCGGCGACGAACGTATCCGCCAGACGGACTGCACGCGGATCGGCTTGATGGCATGCTGTCGGGCCGAGATGCGGCCACGTTGATGTGCTGGCGATCAGCACGGACAGTAGCAGGAGCGTCGGCGACCACTGGAACGCTACGAAGCGAGTGCTGCTGTCCTTGCACACGAAACGCGGGACAAAAAGGACAGAATTGAACTCGCCTGAATCAGTGACCGGATTATTGTCTTTTTTGTCCCGGAATCAGACGACGCTACTCCGTGCTTAGGTTCTCGCGAAACTGTTTAAAGCGGCTCTGCGGTGCCTGTGTGGAGGGCACAACCCCATCCGGACTGTATTTTTCACCGACAGCGCCCTGTTGCCGAACGATGGACACAAAACCCACCCTTACAACATCACGTCGCTTCTGACGTATGCAGCACCCTTAGACATCAACCCTATCCGTATCCGGTAAGACTGTTTTTCTTGTTAGGTCAGCAACATCGCCGACAGCCAAAACCCACCCAATTCCGGGCAACACTTGAGAGGCAAAGAATTATGACCAAGAACAACGCAGTAACCGCAGCACGGCGTCTTCCAGATTGCCTGCAGGTAGCTCCGGTCTGTCTACAGACCGCCACCTAGTGTAGGGCAGCCGTTGATGTGCGGTAGTTCCTAGAAATAGCCTCATCTACAGCGTTTTGGTCCGAGAGGTTCGGGTGTTGTTACGCTAACCGCTAAGTCGGCTGCGTGGCAATTCGATCAACGAGCGGATAGCCTGTCTGTTCAAAGCGTCCGAGTTGTACGGACGCTCTTCGCCTAATACATGTTACCTTCCAAACACATGACCACGTTTCGGTACCCATGTTGTCGCGATTTGATTAACACGTTGGGCAAGATGGACGCGATCGTCGAGTTCGCAGAAGTGGCGACTCGCGAAGTGCTGTCCCAAAGCAAATCGACTGCAGAACGAAGAACAATAATTCGTCAGCTATCGAAGAAGCATCACATCATCGTCGATGACGTTGATACAGATTCAATTTCGTCGCGAATGTCTCAACTCTATTTGTTGTCGGCGTACCA
>JBDOMX010000512.1:0-25787 GCA_039831615.1 Planctomycetaceae bacterium | reverse complement strand
GTTCTGACGAGCCGCAAAACGGAGCACCATGCGGGACGTGAAACCCGCGTGATTCCGCTGTTCCCCGAGCTGGTGGAGCCGCTGCGGGAAGTGTTCGAACAGACCGAAGTCGGAGCGGTCCACGTCATCACTCGTTACCGATGCCCGAACAGCAGCCTGCGAACGCAGTTCAACCGCATTGTGCGACGTGCAGGTTTGCAGCCGTGGCAGAAGCCTTTTCAGAACATGCGGAGCACACGGGAAACGGAACTGATGGAAACGTATCCTGCTCACGTTGTGGTTGCATGGATCGGCAACAGTGAAGCAGTCGCCAGGAAGCACTACCTGCAGGTCACTGACGAACACTTCCAGCGTGCCGTTGATCAGCAGGTGGCAACTCAGGTGGCAACTAAGACACGCGAAATGGAGCGAACAGGGAAACCCGCCAAAAACAAACCCCAGCAGAAACCTAGTGTTTTTGCTGGGGTTACGGATGAGTTCGCTACTGTTCGCAGCGTCAAAGCTCCCCCACTTGGACTCGAACCAAGGACCTAGCGGTTAACAGCCGCTCGCTCTACCAACTGAGCTACAGGGGAATGGTGTTTTGCAGTTCACTGACGGTGACTCGCGAAGACGCGGAAGGTATCGCGGGCCTGCTCCTGATTCAAGCTCAATCGCCCCCGGTTTCGGGACTCGGAAGGTGGCAAGCCGATTTCAAGGCTCAACTGACCCGAGATACAGCACATGCGGCGCGGCGACCAGCCCCTCCCCCCAACTGTCCAACCGGATTTCGATCACCGTCGCGTACGGTGGTCGAACCATGAGTCGGCGAACCTGGGCGAACTCTCTTCAGCTCAAGGAACGGCCGCAGCCGGCATCAGGTGCTGACACGGGAACGGACGCAGCAGGATGTGCTGCCTCACGAAGCACCACCGGCCCCGCCGAGTTTCCGATCGATCCTGACGACCGCCGGACACGGAGCAAAAAAACGAACTCGTGCGTACTACGGTCGGGTCAGCTCGATCACACCCATATCAATCGGCGTCCCGTCCGCAGGAATGGTCAGAGTGTGCTCGGTGTTCTTTGGATCGGAATACTTTCCCTGAAAGAGATCCGGTTTGCTACTTGCCCTCTCGAACGGCCGGGACGGAGCGCTGTGGTCAATGAACGTCAGCGTGTAGTTTCCGGCGGCAAGTCCGTCGCCTTTTCGGTAGCTCCATCCCTCAAAGCGACCTTCCACATCCGTGGTGGCCTTCGGGAAAATCCGGTGACTGTCGGCCTGAACCTCCGGGTGGAACTTGACCTCGATGCCGGCCAGTGGTGCACCGTCCACGTGAATGACGCCACTGACAGGCACGACCGGTTTCTCATTGACCGGCTTTCGCTCGCTGGAGCAGCCAGCACTCAGCAGGCACAGGACAACGGCGACCGCGATCCCATTCAATACGCGGCAAACCCTCGATTGCATGATCCTCACAGTATCTTTCTCTCCTGACAGGGGATCCCCACACGCTGACTTGAATCCATTGCCACTCAGGCTAAAGGCGAGAAACAAAAAACACAATTCCAAATCCGGCCGCTGAACGCCTTCGTACAAATGTAAAGACCAACCGTGAACAAGTCACGGTTGGTCTGATTTTCAGTCGCAAAGATCGCGAAGTCTACTGACTAACGACTTCGCCACCTCCTCGAGTGTTCTGGGCAGCCCACACATCCGTGGAGATGTTCTCACCGGTGTTCTGGACCGAACCATCACCCAGCAGGGTAAGCACAACTCCGGTGTGGAATGAATAAGGTCCGGCGACATCAGACTGCGCGTCGACAGCATTGGTGCAGTTGATCACACACGGTCCGCTGTTCTGCACTGCGCTGTCGAGAGTTCCGAATGAACCGTAGGGGACACCGGTGGCGAATGCTGATCCGGTGAAGGAGCTGACCCAGGATCCGCCGTTGCTGCCGACATTGGAATTGGCGAATGTGTCAGGCTTGCCTTCTGTGTAGCCCTGTTCACGAACTGCGTGTTCGTGGACAAAGTACGTGTTGGACGTGCCGTCTGTCATGTCACGAATACGGTTGCTGTCTTGATTGTTGATGGCGATCGTAGGACCGGGTTCAAAAATGAACAGAGCACCACGGATCGCACCGGCCCTGCTCGCGCCCGGGTTAGCTGCCTGATGGGAGGCTCTGACGTCACCATCAAAGTCAATGATCGTAATGTAGTCCATGACCCCACCCGTCTGAGTGTTGGTCGACTGAACGCCAACAGCCGGAATGGGCGGATTGCCGGGACCCCCGCCGACGATCACGTTGGTGCTGTGAGGAGCTGACGGGCAGATGAAAGACGGAACCACCGATGACTGGGCAACAAGGCTGCCCGCGGCGGCGGCGGCAACATCGTCCAGGACACCTCCCGCCGCAGTAATTGCAGTGTAGGCGTTCGCCTGGTCAATATACGGCAGCAGCGCACATGGCCAGCTCATCGAACCTGGCAAAGGAGTCACTGTTCCCAGGGAGAGATCCACATACGAAAGATACGTCTGCGGGAATGTCAAATTGACATCGTGGTAATTGTGGAACGCCAGACCGAGTTGCTTCAGATTGTTGCGGCACTGCGTGCGGCGAGCGGCTTCTCGAGCCTGCTGCACAGCTGGCAACAACAGTGAAATGAGAATTGCAATGATGGCGATGACCACCAGCAATTCAATGAGAGTAAAACCTCGCTTCTTCAATCGCGTCATTGTCACAACCTCCTTCAAAGAAAAGAAAAGAAAACGGCGGGCGGGCAGGTGAATTCGGACACGCTATCCAACGGTGACTGCCCCAATGATCCACAAACCACAGAACTCCGGTCCACGATTAATCGAACCGACAATTACCGTACCGGTTCGTCAAAAATCCTGTCAACAGCCCAGGCCCTGAATTCTCCGAATATTGTAACGATTTCGTTACATTGCCAGGAGGATTACGTTGCAGACCGTGTTTTCAGTGCAAATCTGCTGTTTTTGCAGCGCAACCATAGTCGCCGGCCACCATTGGGTGACGGGACGTGTGACGTCGCTGCTGTTCGCCGTCTCGAAGGGCGAATGTCCTGGCGCAACATGCCGACGGACTGTTAGCGGTGGTTGACTGTTAGCGGTGGTTGTCTGCAGACGCCAGGGAATGGGCATCAATTATTCCACCATGGCCGTTGGTCGCCCGGTGAGTGCTCCGTTAGCGGCGCAGGGGACGGGGTCTGGCGAGGATTTCATTCAGCAGGATAGCCTGCCGCGCTCCTTCTCGGCTTCTTAACAGCTTTCGAAACGTTGCTGCAGATGTCGGCAGATCAACCCCGGCCTGTGTCAACGACGGCAGCTCGGCCGAGCGGTTGCCAAGATGACTGTTCACAGAATGCGCAATATCAACTTCCACCAGATCATCGACCTTACTGTCGACATGATCCGCCACATGCTGCGAAATATATCTGTCAACATGTTCACTGATCCCGGAGCCAGGCGGCCGTTCAGTGATGGGAGATGTCGCTTTCCGGCTGTTTGCCGGTGCCTGTTGTCGCTGACCCTGTTGGCCCTCATCCTGCTGGCGTTGCCGACGCTGCTGCAGACCTCGATTTTGCCGGCGCTGTGCGGATGTCTCCTGCCTCCGCGCGCGCTGGGGAGCTGGCGTTGGACGCTCCCTGGCCGGGGCTTGAGCCGGGGCAGCTCCGACTTCTGACAGGAAGGCATCGATGTCACTCTGAACCCTTCTTCGATTCACTGCTGCTTCCGCTCCGGCCTGCTTGTCCTCAGGCTTTGCCGGAGCGTTGTTCCTGATGGCACGAATCAACGCGATGACCATAAAGATCACGATGAAAATGAGTTTAGCTTCGCCCATCAATCTGCAACCTCAGCAAGACCTGCGTTAAATCTACTCCCGGTCGGCTCACCCGTCGGATGAGTCCTGGCTGCGACTGCCGTCCCCGGCGATCGCTGCTCGCATGGCTGTGTCCGCCTGTACGTTCTTCAACTCGTAAAAGTCCAGCAATCCCAGGTTGCCGCCAGCAAAACCTTCGGCCACGGCGCGCGGCACTTCTGCTTCCGCGAGCACGACTTTCGCCCGATTCTCCTGGGTTCTAGCCACCATTTCCTGCTCTCGTGCTCGCGCGGATGCCCGGAGCTGTTCGGCATTCGCCTGAGCCACTCTCATGTCGGCCTCAGCCTGATCGGCCGACAGCCTCGCACCAATGTTCTCACCGACATCAATATCGGCAATATCGATCGACACAATTTCGTAGGCTGTGTTACCTTCCAGTCCCTGATCGAGGACCAGCCGTGAGATATTGTCGGGATTCTCGAGGACCGTCTTGTAGGACTCCGTGGAACCGATTGCCTGCACGATGCCCTGGCCGACGCGTGCAATCACCGTCTCTTCAGTCGCACCACCAATCAACTGCTGAATATTGGTACGAACCGTCACGCGGGCCCGCGCTTTCAACTGCACACCGTCGCCTGCCACGGCGTCCAGCGTGGAAGCAGCACTGCCCGAGTCAGGACAATCGATGACCTTGGGATACACGCTCGTGCGGACCGCTTCGAGAATGTCTCGCCCGGCAAGATCGATGGCCTGAGCAGTCTGCCAGTCCAGATCGATATCGGCCCGTTGAGCGGCCACAAGAGCTCGGATGACGTTCGGCACATTTCCGCCAGCGAGGTAATGTGCTTCGAGTTTATCTCGTGTGATCGGGTAGTTTTTTGTGAGCCCCGCCTGCACGGCCATGATCATGCAACGCACAATCACCACCGGATTCACTTTCCGCAGCCGCATCATGATGAGATTCACCAGCGAGATACGGACACGTGTCATTTTGCACTGCAGCCACAGGCTGGCGTACTGCGCAAAGACAGCGAGCAGGATAATCGCCCCCAGCAGGACGAACACGATAATTAACCATTGCCACGGTTCGATCACGGGGATCCCCTTTATGTCAATCGCTGCTCGATCCAGGCGACGTCTGTATCGACATCATTCATTGCTGTTCCAGACAGCGATTGTCAGCCTGCGGTGTAGTTGTCAGGAATATCAAAGTCAAGTTGCGCCGACGGTTTCGCCGCGATGTCGTGTGCGGTGGGCGGAGGGGATGCGGGGCTGGTTGGTGTCGCGTCGGCAAAAGCTGTTTTTCCAGAGGACTTTCGGACCACCAATCGCGTTCCGCGGGCGCCTACCACTTCGATCGGAACTTTGGACTCGATGATCGGCCCGACACATTCCGCATGATGGCGTTCGCCGCCCACTTCCACCATTCCACCTGGGGTCAGTGGGGAGACCGTTCTGCCAAACTCACCGATCAGACTATGCAGGTGAGATTGCATTTGCGGAATTGGGCCATCTTCCGAAATATCAGGAGCACGCAGAATCACAAATCCCCCCAGTGCGGTGTTTTGAATCAAATAGAGAGTACCGAACAGAGATGTGGGAATCCCCGCCACCAGAAACGCAACATAAGTCCAGAAGAATACCGGCTCGCTGCTCCACCATGCCTGCCAGGCACTCCAGGCGGAAACAACGAGGCAAAGAGCGGCCGACATGCCGATCAGCCCGAAACTGGGAATCATCAATTCCACAGCGACCAGGAACAATCCGACAACCAAAAGGATGGTTGCCAATACAGCCGCATCGGGCATTATGTGACCTCAACAAATCGGGCTGGAGCGATCATCGCTCTGCCAACCACCAACGACCGCCCCCATTGGGAGGATTCAGAAACATCGCTGAATACCATTTTTTTCTTCTGAGGTAGCTTTGTCTATGCTTGATTCCTGGAGAGCTGCCAGGGCAACCATTTGAATTCCGGCATGAGTCGAGAAATCCTTCATTAACTGGGCCACTTATACTGTGCCGCCGAACGTAGTTACACACCAGATCCGCGACATCCGGGATGCAGCTGAACGGCTGAAAGCCGGTCAGCTGATTGCCTTTCCAACAGAGACCGTTTACGGGCTCGGTGCGAACGCATTGAATCCGACAGCTGTTGCTCGTATTTTTGAAGCCAAGAATCGGCCACTGTTTGACCCACTGATTGTACATATCGCGGACCCCCGGCATTTATCCGATGTCGTCCGACAGCTCCCCGAGTTCGCTCTGCAGTTAGCTGAACGCTTCTGGCCGGGACCCCTGACCATGATTCTCCCGAAATCCGAGGGAATCCCGGATCTGGTGACGGCCGGGCTGGCCGGAGTTGGCGTTCGTATCCCGGATCATCCCCTGGCGCTGCAGTTGTTGCGAGCAACCGAGTGTCCGATCGCCGCTCCGAGCGCGAATCCGTTCGGGGGTGTCAGCCCCACGACCGCGGAACACGTTCTGCAGGGGCTCAACGATCGAATCGATGGTGTGCTCGACGGAGGACGTTGCCAAATCGGTCTGGAAAGCACCGTAGTCTCTCTGATGGGCACCAATCCGGTTGTCCTGCGACTGGGTGGGCTGCCGCTGGAGTCGATCGAGGAGGTGACGGGGCCGCTTCAGATTGCGACCGGCAATCCTGAATTGAGTGACACCGCTCAGCCGGCCCCAGGCATGCTCAGCCGACACTACGCTCCGGCAACGTCGATTGTCGTGGTTTCACACGACGCCACGATTCGTCCCACTCACCCGCGCACAGCTCTGCTGACATGGGGACCCACGTCCACCGGCGACCGTCGATATGCTGCGGTGGAGAATCTCAGTGAGACCGGTGATCTGACCGAGTGTGCCGCAAATTTCTTTGCCGCTCTCAGAACCCTCGACGCAGCGAATCCTGACGTTATTATCGCTCGAAGTTTCCCTGAACGGGGTCTGGGGCGAGCGCTGAATGATCGCCTGAAACGGGCCAGCAGTTAAATGCGGCGGAAGGAACGTGGAGTCACCACAATGAAGATGAACAAATTGCAACTGACCGTCGTGATCGCGGCATGCTTCGTCACCGTGTTGCTGCGGGTCCGGGACATGCCCATTCGGCTGGACTCCATGATCGCATTGACCTTACTGTGTGGAGCCGTCGTGCGGCATCCGGCAGCGATCATGCTTCCGCTGGGCATCCGGCTGTTCACGGACGTTCTGCTGTGGTACCAGACGGGCTACGGTTTCTACTCGAGTATGGTTTTCGACTACTCGGCGTATCTGATCATTGCCTTACTTGCCAGACACTGTCCGATGCCACGGTACATCAATATGGTCTTCGGTGGATTGGTCGGACCCTGCCTGTTTTTTGTCGTCAGTAACCTGGGCGTCTGGTTCATGTGGCCGGAAACCTATCCGGCGACGCTGGCAGGACTCACGAGTTGCTATGCGCAGGGACTGCCGTTTTTACGCAGTTCACTGGCCGGCAACCTGCCGTTTGCCCTGCTGTTCCTTGCCGCCTGGCACGCGGCAACCGTATCCGCGACAGCTGGCTCGTTCACGGCCGTCAACAGCATCGATCAGGGGAACGAAGTCTGATCACTTCACAGCGTATGACGCTGACTCGTGGCCGCGTCGGCCGTGCCAGAGCCCACGATCCATCGCCCCCGCGATCCAGTACCTGCCACGACGTTTCGAAAATCGCTCCAGGCTCAGCGTTTTTGCACCAGGACGTTCACGCCTTTCTTGTTTGACAGGACAATATCCGGCCGACCGTCTGCATTCATGTCCTGGATCATGAATTGCGTGCCGATGCCGGTGTCGCGCCCCGCCACAATCTCGTGCGGAATAAACGTTGGCGTCCTGCCCTGTTCACTTTGGACTTCATACCAAAACATAACGACCGGATCATGGCCGCCGGGGTCATTGCCGTTGTGCGCAAAAAACCGTTTGCCTGTCACATAGTCGAGCTGCCCGTCTCCGTTGACGTCGACTTCTTCCATCGCGTGAGTTTGCGAGTACGACTCGTCAATCGTGTGCAGTTGCCACGGGCCGTTGCCTGAATTTTCAGCCCACCAGACTCCGTGTTTGTGCGCAGAACTCAGAATCAGATCCATGTCACCATCCTTGTCGAAGTCGCGGGCATAGATATTTGCACTGTCGGGGAGTGGCTGTTCCCCTGCGGGCGTGCTGATTCGAATCGGATGGAATGCCCACAGACCCTCGCCATCGAATGAGCCCGGCGATTTCCACCAGCCAAATCGAACAATGACATCCCGATTCCCGTCGTGATCCACATCCGCCACTCCCAGGCCGTGTGAGTAGCGAAACGTCCCATTATCAACGCCTCGATTTCCCGCGTCTTTGGGCATCAGAGACGGTTTGCTGATCGCGCGGAAGATGTCTGACTGAGACGCACCTGTTGATCCGGGAAGGCGCACGAAGCCCATCTGTGCCTCCGGCTGGGACGCCAGTACAAGTTCCGGAATCCCATCATTGTCGATGTCTTCAAACTCAGGTGATTCGTTGCAGGCACTGGTCCAGATCTGATGTTCGGTCCAGCGGGCCTCCGCATCTCCGGGATTGCGATACCAGTGAAACGGTTCACCTGGAAATCCAATGAGGATCACATCCTGCCAGCCGTCACGATTCACGTCATGAGTGGAAACGACGAACGTGTTGCTGTAGCCCTTGCCGGCTACGAACTCACCGGGTTCGCGGATTTCGTGCATGGTCCACTTCGACGCGTCTTCGTGGTCTCCCGATTCCGGTTTCGGAGCCTGATACCAGACGTCTCCTGCCACCACGTCGATGGCGCCGTCGTTGTTCAGATCTGCGGCAGCGACTCCTTCCGAACGAAATCGAGCATCAAGCTGAATTCGGACCCAACCCTGGTCTTCATCGGCAACACTCAATGAGGACGTCAGAAAAAGTAAGGTGGTCAGCGTGACACGTGCCGGTCGAGACATTGCAATGAAGTCCAGCTGCGGAATGGTGGCGTACTCAAGAGCCAACGAGTTTAAGGCACTGAGCAGACGGTTGTCAGCTGATTTGTCGTTCTGCGGCAAAGTGAAGTTCGAATTCGCGAACGGAGCGCTACTTACTCTTCCGTCACAGAAACGGGCAAAGAGGACTTCATCCGCGAGATTTGAACAACCCCCAGCACCATGAGCCCCGCGGCCAGGTAATAGGGCGTGGAGGTGGACACACCGAGCAGCTGCACTCCCATATACGGCCCCAGGATTCTTGCCAGCGATGACAGGCTTTGACCAGTCCCCAGCACAGCTCCCTGTTCATCGCTGGACGCAGCACGGGACAGCAGCGACTGCAGCGATGGAGTCACTGCGGAAAAGCCAATGGTGATCACGGGCAGGATGGACCACAGCAACGATCCTGGCAGATATCCGGAGCTGGTCACGCCGATGGCCAGAAACCCGACGACCATCAGCAACACACCAATCATGGCCATGCGATATTCGCCCAGTCGAGGCAACAGGCGACGCACAAGGAATCCCTGCCCAATCATCAGAACAAAACCGATGTAAGCGAAGAACACGAAATTGCTGGTGTCACCGTAGCCAAACTCGCGTGTCAACAATGAAAGTGTGCTTTCAAACTGAGCGAACGCAAATGTCGTAATGAAGATCGAAATCAGTATCGTGGAGAACAGTGGCGACCGCAGATGACGGCCCCACGATCCGAGTTGCAACCCACGCCGGGGCCTCGTTGCATCCCGGTCGGCGGGCCGGGATTCGGGCAGTCGAGCGAGCGCGAACAGGAACGCAAGAAACGACAGACCGCCAGCGATGTAGCCAGGGCGCTGTGAGGGGCCTTCCCGCAAGTCGGCCCTGATTTCAACCCGTGTGCGCGGAGTCGTGAAGTAGCGATCCAGTGCAGCTCGATCGCGTTCGGTGAATTCACCCAGTTCTGCAACAACGGTTTCGGCAGTCAATGGCTCGCTGGTGTCCTGCCATTCAGCAATGATTGCCAACTGGTCGTCCGTGAGCGCCAGGCTCGGCGTGTTGGACGTATTGACGGCACCAATCAGGGGACCAAACGTGAAGCCGATGCCAAACGCCGCTCCGATCAATGCCATTCCTTTGCCGCGCCCTTCTGCCGCCGTGCAGTCGGCGATGACGGCCTGAGCGGTGGAAATCGTTGCCCCGGCAATGCCCGCTCCGATTCTGGTGATGAACAGCCACGGAACAGCACCCATTCCGAGAAGCAGTTCATCTCGTGCAAAACCGGTCACATAACCAAACAGCAAATAGGACAGCGTTGACCCCAGCAGTCCAACCAACAGCACCGGTCGGCGGCCAATGCGATCCGAGAGGCTGCCCCACATGGGGGCAAAAAAGAACTGCATCGCTGAAAACGATGCCATCAGCAATCCCAGCGTCGCCAGTGAGGCCCGAAAATGCAGACCGTAGCGCGGAAGCAGGGGGAGGACGATCCCGAATCCCAGCAGGTCAATAAAGACGACCACAAAGACGATCAGCAGAGTGGTCCGCCGGGATTTGTCGTCCTGCGAGCCAATGGATTCCGGTGGGGTCATCGAGTCTTCTGTACAGAAAAACTGAAGGGTCGGCCAATCGTCGTTGCGGGCGGGGAGTGTCGCAGATTCCGTGACAGTCTGCAAAAGGACGTCCGCCGCTCAAGTCCGGTCCGCTTACCGTCTACTTGCGTTCTGCTCAGCTGTGCGGACAATTGCCTGCCACGCACGAGATCTGTTCACTGGAGACTCCCCATGTGGGTTCGGTTTTTCATCTTCGTATTCACTGCACAATCACTGTTCGCACTCGAAACCACGGTGGCTGCCACCGAGCGGCCTTACCGCCTGATATACAACAGCGATGCAGACAACATGTTCATCTACATCAAGCCGCCCATGCGCCCGGCGGATCTGTATCCGTACGTGGATGAAATCGCGGCCGCCGGTGCGACAACACTTTATATGTGCCCCAATTATGGGATGCCGGTGACGTACCCCAGCGACGTGACACAGATGTTCGGGACCGGGTTGACCGCCGAACAGCAGGAACAGGTCAGAATAGTCTCTCAGGAGAAACCATCGCTCGAACGCGGCGCGGCGAACCTGCAGGCACTGGTGACGGCCGGGCATTCCCCGGTCGGGCTGGTGATCGATCGAGCACGACAGCAGGGACTCGAGACGTTCATCACGTTCCGTCCGAACGAAGTTCACTGGATCGAGAAACCCGACGACTTTCCGATCAATCTCCTGTTGTCAAAATTCTGGCACGATCACCCCCAGTGGCGAATTGGCAAAGCAGGGGACCCACTCAGCCAGCTGCACCAGGACATCCTCGGGCCTCGCACCAGCCCTGTCGTCGCCGGCTGGCTGCCTGGCGGGATGAACTTCGCCGTTCCCGAGGTCCGCGCGCAGCGACTCGCGCAGCTCCAGGAATGTTGTGAACGATTTGATCTCGATGGCCTCGACATCGACTTCCAGCGATTCCCCATGTACTTTCCGGTTGGCGAAGAAGCAGCCCACATCGACACGATGACCGAATGGATCGCGGAAATCCGTACGATGACGAAAGCGGTGGGCAGCAGGCGCAGACGTCCAATCCTGCTCTCCGTGCGGGTGATGGCTCAACCCGACCAGAATCGGGGCCTGGGACTGGATCCGATCACCTGGGCCCGGCAGGGGTTGATCGACATCGTGGTTGCATCGCACTACCTGCACAACAACTTTGAATTGCCGATTGATCAGTATCGCCAGCTGCTTCCCGACCATATCCCTCTGTACGGTTCGATCGAAGTCGAATCGGACGCCGACGCTTATCGCAGGATTGCACGGCAATTATGGAAGGACGGCGCCGACGGCATCATGATGTTCAACTTCTTTACCTGTCGTGAGCTTGGCACCGAACCGGAGTTCGCGCTGCTCAAAGAACTTGGAATTCGACAGGATACTCAACCGACGGACCCGGAATAGTCTTTCACTCATCAATCATTCATCGGGACGCAAACACATGGCAACTGAAACCGTGCCCAGGAATCGTACCGCTGCAGACGAGTCGCCGAGCCGTACGTCCGGTTGTGAAACCATCTTCGTCGATGAATACACCGACGGAGTTCTCGATCCGCAACAGTCCATGCTGGGGCCGGTCCGCGACGGCGGACACCTTGTTGCGAATACTGCCCCCGGCTGCTGGGGACCAATGATCACTCCCGCGATTCGCGGCGGACATGAGGTCACGCGCCCCGTCGCCGTGGCGGGCGCCGAAATTGGCGATGCCATTGCGATTCACATCAAAGAAATCAGCGTGACGTCGCTGGCCACTTCTTCAGGAAATGATCGCACGATGGAGGGCCGATTTCAGGGCGACCCGTATTGTGCCGCCGTCTGCCCGCAATGCGGCACCCGCCATCCCGAAACCGTGCTGCGCGGCATCGGGCCTGAATCGGTGCGCTGTGCCAGGTGCGGAGCAGATGCGACGCCCTTCACGTTCGCCAACGGGTACACGATCGTATTCGATGCTGCCAGATCCGTGGGCGTGACATTGCCTCGGGAAGCAGCTGAGAAAATGGCACGGGATGCACGCCGGATCGCGGCGATCCCCGACAACTCCGTGCAAAACCCTGTGCTGACATTTGCGCCGCATGACCTGGTCGGCATCGCGGCCCGCCTGCGGCCATTTCTGGGGCAACTGGGAACGACACCGGCCGTCGTGATGCCTGATTCACACAACGCCGGAGATTTTGGAGAATTCCTGATCGGCGCTCCGCACGAATTCGCCTTGACGAGGGAACAGCTGGAGCTGCGGACTGACGGGCACATGGACATTGATGTGGTCCGCGCCGGCGCGACACTGATCTGTCCAGTCAAAGTTCCTGGCGGAGGCGTTTATCTGGGCGATATGCATGCACTGCAGGGCGACGGCGAGATTGCCGGCCATACGTGCGACGTTGCCGGGACTGTCACGTTACAGGTCAGCGTGATTAAGAATCTCAATCTGCAGGGTCCGGTGCTGCTTCCGCTGGTCGAAGACCTGCCCTATCTGGCTCGCCCGCTGACCACGGAGGAAGAAGCCCGTGCGCTGGCGCTGGCGGCCAGCTACGGGCTGCATCAGCTTGAACAATCGGCGCCGATCTCGATCATTGGTTCGGGTGCCGATTTGAATGCAGCAACCGAGAATGGACTGCAGCGGGCGGCCGAACTTCTTGAGATGACGCTGCCCGAAGTCAGGAATCGAGCGACGGTGACCGGAGCCGTTGAAATTGGACGTCACCCGGGTGTGGTGCAAATCACCTTTCGAGCGCCGCTGGAGAATCTCGAACGAGCCGGATTATTGGCGCTGGTGCGCCGCCAGTACGAAATCCGGTCGCCGGCCGAATGAGCCGCATTCCTGAGTCCGCGAGCTGCCTCTGAAGGGTTCCCCCAGTCGCCGGGACGGACGTTTGTGTCGGCAGTATCGACCACTTGGTGCCGACTCCGTGTTCAGCCACGCATGAACCAGACACAAAACCATGCCAGCAGCGGGAACAGCACGAAGATCAGCGCAAATGTCATCAGTGTGGATCGGTTGTTGTCCGGCCAGCGGCCCATGTTCCAATGTCCTGCTGTGACTTCCATCCATCAGCTCGCGGCGGCTGCGTACGGAACTGATGATGACCAGTCAACGTGTGGCCGTGCGACTTAACTGCTCGCGCACATCGGAGCTCTTACCAGGTGCTACAGCGTATTACGCTGATTCGTGGCCGCGGCGGGAGTGCCAGAGCCCATCACTCATTGGTCCCCGCGAGCCAGAACCCGCCACGACATTTCGAAAACTGTTCTAAATTGATTTCGCTGGAAGGATGTCTTTGATCCGCAGCCCCTGCCGTGTCCAAAGAATCTTGAGGTCACGGTCGGTCCAGGCCTCATAGCCCCGCGACGGATCGCCGATGATGTGGAATCCATTGATCTGACCAAAGTAGACGACGGAGTGCGCTGTGCCACGTATCCAGCCGCCTTCGACTTCGTATTCCGGCAGTTTTTCGGCAGCGGCCGCATCAAGTTTACAGCAGAGCAGCAAGGGATGCTGCTCCGCCAGTTCGGGCAAATCCTCAATCCCCAGTTCGAAGAACTCCACCCGAAACTTCGTCCCCGTCAATTTCGTGGACAGTCCGTGGTAAAGTCCCAGCCACGTCGTGCCGTTACGCGTCAGGCAGAGCTCGGCCATTTCCTGCTCCGTCGCACTGATCTGCAGAGTGGTCAGGATGGTGGCTGCGGCGGCAGCCGAACACGTGCTGTTATGCGTCTGCCGACAGACTTTCCAGGGCAACGGAAAAATGGGTGGATCCCATCGGTCGCCGCACTCCGGCGGGGAGGTCGGAATAAAGTAAAGCTCCGATCCAACGGCCGCCGCTATGATGGCAACCATCATCCCGGTCCTGCGCATCGCCAGCCACCGATCGAACTTTGATTGCCCATTCTGAGGACTGTCGCCGGAGATGGTCTGGTTGCCGGAAGAATCACCTTCAGCCTCGCCGACATCGACAGTCCGCGAATTCTGTCCACCCGAATCGCCAGCCAGCCGTAGCCACACGACTGCCGCCATTGCGGCGAGCAGCAGTGGAAACCAGTTGGCGAGGACGATCACCGAAGGCAGCGGGATCCAGTTGACAATCCACAACTGCCCCCAGACATATTTCAGGTAGGCGGCCATCAGCAGCACCAAAGCGACAGCAATCGAGTCCAGACCGCGTGGGGGGACGGACTTCAGGAGTCGCCGGAGCGCCAGAAAGATGCCGAATGAAAGGAATCCGATCAATCCCAGCGCCAGTCGGATGTCGTGCATGTTCGAGTTGCCTTCAGATACTCCAGCACCATGCTGCCTCAGAGTTGTCGACTCAACGTCGTTTGTCAGGCAATCGAACATCCTGGCATGAGCGACAGGCATCCGAATTGTCCTGCAACCCGGCTACAGGACTCGATCAATTTCCTTCAACACGACAGATGTCAGTTCCTTCTGCTTAAGCTCCCTGAGACTCTCTTCAAGCTCCGGCACGGTTCGTTCCAGAAACGCAATCACTGACGCTCCTGAGTTCCGCTTGAGAAGGACCCCGGCCACCTCTTTGGATTTCGTGTGAGTAATCAGAAACCGCAGGTCATCTTCGGACAGGGATTCTGAATTTTTCAAGGCAGCCTTGATGGCGGCTTCCTGCGCCCGGGGGACATGCTGGACGAGTTCTTTGAGTTCATCCGTACTCAGTTTGCGAGTGAACAGCGTCTTTACCGCGGCCGTGGAGAGGACAGGGACGAATCTTGCCAGATACAGCAGATCGTTGTTTGTAGGGCCTGGCCGACTGTTGCCCAGCCGCTCCCACAACGCGCGTGCCTTTGCCCTTTTCTCCGGGTCGGTTTTCTGAGCTGGTGTTGCGGGAACATCGTCAGACACGAAAGTCCTTTCTATAGACGCGCTCGGTGTTTCTGTTGAGTTGACTGGTCCAGACGGATTCGAAGACGCTGACCGGGAGCAAGGCCCGTCTCACACGACCCGGCACGCGGTGGAGCGCGACGGGTCAGCAGGTCATCGAGATTCTCAAAGAATACAGCAGTTCGTCAACCATTTCCTGTCTCAGTTCACCGGAGTCCGACGACACGGGACCGGATCCCACGTGCGCACAGCAAATTTATTGGCTGAACCGGTGCGGTCGTTGTTGAGGCCCTGCAAAATCTGATTGGCCTCGTAGCCCGGCGGACGTGATTGGGGGAGTCTGCGACCTCGCGGCGACCTGGTGGTCGTGCTCACCGTCAGCATCGCGATCACGGGACCAGACAATTTCTCACTCGCTCACTTGCTCCGGGAACCTTAGGGCGGACAAAATGCCGGTACTGACCGAACAAAGTTGAAGCTCCCGTCATCCGACAAGTTCGCGACACGCTTCCGTCCTTATTCCAGCCCGAGGCATCTGATGTGCGACCAGGATCATTTCGAAGACGATTTAAAGAAGTATTCTCGCCGAAACTTTGGCACGGTGGCGGCCGCGGGCGTCGGTGCGGCCATGCTGCTTCCTCGCACGGCAAACGCCGCGGAAGTGAGTGAAAGCGACGTGAAGATTGATACTCCGGACGGTGAGTGTGATGCGTACTTCGTCGCTCCCAGGGCCGGAGCGCATGCAGCTGTGCTGTCGTAGCCCGACATTTTCGGGCTACGACAGGCGTTTCGCCAAATGGGGACACGTCTGGCCGAGTCAGGCTACAGCGTGCTGGTCGTGAACCCGTTCTACCGAACACAAAAAGCACCAACGGCCGCTGATGGAGCAAACACCCCGATTCGCGATGTGATTCCGCTGGCCAGATCGCTGGACGCCACGAAACACACAACGGATGCGAAGGCATTCATCGCGTGGCTCGACGCGCAGCCGCAGGTCGACACGAACAGAATGGTGGGAACGACCGGATACTGCATGGGCGGCCCCATCGTAATGCGGACGGCGGCCGCGATGGCAAACCGCGTTGGAGCCGGTGCTACGTTCCACGGCGGCGGTCTGGTCACGGAGAATTCGGACAGCCCGCATCTGCTGATCCCGCAGATGAAGGCACAGTTCCTGATCGCGATCGCTGAAAACGACGACCAGCGTGATCCCGATGGGAAGTCCGTCCTCAAAAAAGCATTCGCGGACGCCGACTTGTCTGCAGAGATTGAAGTGTACCCTGCCGGGCACGGCTGGTGTCCGCCGGACACAAAGGTGCACAACCACGATCAGGCGGAAAAGGCCTGGCGACGCATGCTCGTGCTGTTCGAAAAGTCGCTGGCGTAGCAAGGCGGCGACAGCAGCGACGCGCTGCATGAATTTCAGCGGCCATCCTGATGTTGAAGAGCTTTCGGCGTACCTAAAAGCGACGATCGACAGGCTGTTCGGTTACTGGCGTACGGACCAGGAGCCATGTCCAGTACAACACCAATGTGCCAGCTCAGCATGACGACCAGTCTGGCCAGTGGTTTGTCAGGAACAAAGATGAGCATTCGCCCGTAGCTGGAGTCGCAAGACTTCAGGGAACGACTGAGCATGCCGAATTCCTGCGAATCCGGCTACCCTCAACTTAAGCTTTGACTGACCGCTCGCCCGAAACTCTCACTCCTTGTGGCTGAGTCGACGGTTGCGATCCTTGGCCTGATTGGCTGGTTTGTCAGGCATGCCGGCGGTTGCTCCGTCAGCCGTTTCGATGGGACGTCCGGCCGGAAAGCGTCAATCGCTCCGACCTTGCACCGGCTCGTTGGCGGACCGTATTAGCGTCTTGGCGTGGATGATCCCCGGGTGGCAGGAATCCTCTTTGGTGACTTGTTCCAGACTTCCCGTGAGCAGGACCAGTTGACCGACGAGCGCTTCAGCCCTGACCTGCAGCGTGGCGTCGGCGGCGACATCGATTGGCCAGGTTTGGCCATTTGCAACAATCATCAACCTGGGAGAGTCACCCGTGCGAGAATCTGCGGCTCGAAGCGTACCCCGAATGGTCAGTCGGGTTCCTTCCCTGTCTGTCCTGGCATCACGTTCCGAAAGTGTCTTGACGTCGACGATCCAGCGTGCCTTGACCTCGGTTCCGGTCACTTTCCGGAGTGTGCCGGTCACGATGACCGGCTCCTTGTCGTGCTCCTTCGCAAATTTCTGCTCGGCATCGTTGTGCAGCTGAAGTTCCCAGACCATGCGATTGCAGGTGATCGTGGTTCCCGTGGTCTCGCCGCCAATGGCAACGACTCCGTGCCGCACGCGACCGCAGACCTGCACCGAGACGGATGGTTTCCGGGGGGTGTCATCGGCCACAACAATCATACACAGACTCAGACTCAAGCTCATTCCGCTGACGATTTTCCACATTCTGAACTCCATCCGCGAGAGGGGTTTTCAACAGACACGTCGCCCGGTGGCGAAGTGCGATGTTATTGGGCGATCGACCGCAACCGGGCAGGATCGACGATCATGCGATTCTCCACAAGTCGTCGTCGAGGAACTTCGGTGATCGGTGGAGTGCCGTCCGACGGGGCTCGGGATAGAAAAGTGATGTCAAGAACGCCCCCTGGAACCCAGGCGGGTGCAGCGTGGCCCCATAACTCTTTGAGGGCGGCGACCGGACGCGCATTTTCGTAAATCAGATCCCGCACTTTGGTCATCTGCGTTGGGGTTTGGGTGGGAGTTGAGAAGGCATTGCTCCAGACCAGCGCCGCCGCTCCCGCCACATGGGGAGCAGCCATCGAAGTCCCGCTGTAGGTGTCATACTGGTTGTTGCGGGTCGTGCTGAGAATCTGGACTCCCGGTGCCCCGATGTCTACGGATTGCTTCCCATAGTGGCTGAACGAACCACGCGCATCATTCTCATCAATCGCCCCCACCGAAATGACGTTCGCCTGACGCAATGACGCCGGATAATTCGGCCGCGAGTCATTGTTGTTCCCTGTACCACCTGAATTTCCAGCAGCGGCGACAAACAGGACACCCTTCCTCTCCGCACGAGCAACAGCCTCGGCCAGTGCAGGTGAGCTGTCGGGGCCACCCCAACTGTTGCAGAGGATGTGCGCTCCGTTATCGACCGCCCAATCAATGCATTTCACCGCGTCAGAAGTCGCTCCGGAGCCATCCGGCCCCAGGAAACGAAGCGCCATGATCTGTGCCTTCCAGGTCACACCCACCACACCGACCCCGTTGTTTCCAGTTGCGGCAATCGTGCCGGCAACATGGGTCCCATGATTTTCCTCATCCAGTGGATCGGTGTCGTTATCATAGAAGTCATATCCATGCTGTCCCCCTCGCGACCACATATTGCCTTTCAGGTCGGGATGTCTGTAGTCAACCCCGCTGTCAATGACGGCCACGATGACGTTTGCTGATTCATGAGTGCGAGGCCAGACCTGCGTAGCACCGCTGTTCTTCATTCCCCAAAGCTTGTTAAGAAACGGATCGTTTGGCACGGGGTCCGTGCTGGATGAACGAGATTCCCCGGCTGCTTCGAGCTGCGGAATGGACATAATGTAGTCAGGAGCCACGTAGGCCACGGCATGGTCGGCCATCAGAGTATCAACAGTGCCTGATGTCACAGCCCCCTGGGGTTCGACGATCAGGAACGAGCCGTTTTTATAGTCCTGAACGACGTTCAGCCGGGCGGCACTGAGGGTCTCAACTGAGGGCTTGCTGTCCTGATTCGGATAGCTGATCAGAAGACGAGTTGATTGCACCTCGTTGTTCGGGACTTCTGTGTCGACACTGGCGGCCATCGTGCGCATGGCCTGCTCCTGTCCCGCCGGCACCTCAAACACTGCTCTTCCATCGCGACAGACTCCCATGTAATGAGATTTAGCGCGACGGACGAGAACCAGTTCCGAGGAGAGCCGCTTCTCCGACCTGCACTTCGCGCGCAGGCGGTACTTTCCCGCAAACAGAGGCTGGCACGCGAAGGCAAATACGACGCAGACCAGGATCAGTACGCGCTGTGTTCGCAGATTCATGCGTTCCTCGACAGTCTTAACAGTACGATTGCTCATCACGATCAGTGTCGTCCTGAGTGTCCGGGACGCACTCAATCGGACGCACTTCTGACTCGCATTGGACGCAGAAGAAACGAATTTGGCGATACCTCCTGGATGCATCGCCTGGTAGCGGACGGTAGCCGAGAGAGCCAATTCGGTAAATGTCGTTCTGACGAGGGACAGGAGACGACAGGGGGGCAGGGGGGCAGGGGGGCAGGGGGTCGGGGGCCGGACTTGGATCTGTCGCTCCCTTCGGTCGTGCCTGCCGGCGCATCGTGGGAGCAATATTCGGTCACGCAACGTGCGGCGTGCACGCGATCGTTGCACGCGACCCCGATGTTCGAGCAAACGAATGCAGGAAATTTTGGGGTCTCGATGGTGAAACCAATGCCTGCAACCTGATGTCCGGCCGGAACGGTGCTTCTAGGTGTTAAACTACCCAGTATCGCCACGTTTGGACCGGCAGAATTGACCTTTTCCCGTTTTGCGAATCCGCATATGTTGCCGCTACTCTCCCGCCTGTGGCAACAACCGCCAGCCATCCTCACGGCTGCCACTGCTGCAGGCAAACATTCTCCTGGTTGTGATCTGGTTCTCAGCGACGCGAAAGATTCTGGCATCGGCCGTGAATTCTTGTGTCGACTCTGGATCGCAGCATCCTCTCTCTCCGTCTCTCTCTTGCTGCTTCGAACACCATGAAGATTTCTATACCGCAAGTGCTGCCGGGATGCTGCTGCGCGTTCTCCATGCTTCTCGGGTGCATGCCGATGATGGGAACGAATCCGAATGGGTACCCTGGTCAGCCGATCGGGATCTTTAACCCGCAACCCTGGCCAGGTGGGGCGCCGTGGTCTCCTGTCGGTGATCCTCGAATTCCCGGCGGCCCAGGCATTCCTGTGGTGATGAATCCCACCCCGCTTCCCGGGACAACACCGGCCCCGCCGTATCTCCCGGTGCCGGATCCCGGCACCATTCCCTCGATTCCCGTAAGCCTTCCGACACCAGCGCCGACGGAACCAAAGGACGATTCGACCGCCTTCTGGAGTCCGTGGCCACTCCCTCCGCGCGGCAATCAACTTGCTCTTCACTCTGTGGGATTTGCCGGTTCATCCTCTGCCGGCGCCGTGAACTCGCTCAACCCGCGAGGCTCTCGATCGGGCGGTTTGCTGCGTGCGGTTTCCGGAAACGCCGTTCGCCGCCAACAACTCATCCAGGCCGCCGGCCCCTCACCGAACGAAGATCTTAAGTATCGAGGCGGCAGAATCATTCGCGACCTCTCGTACGTCAATCTATACGTGAGCGGCGACACGGAATGGTCTGCAGCCGATGTTGAGCGAATCGATCGCAGTCTGTCAGCAGCGATGCGCGACGAGCATTTGAACAATGTGCTGTTGCAGTACTACAACAACCAACTCATCAGTTCCACGCCATTGCCGTCGCATCCACTTGTCGGCTATACGCCCAAAACAGTCACTCGCGGCGACATCCAAAACTACGTGAGCTATCTTCACCGTCAGGGTTTTCTCCGGTCCTACGATCTCGCAAATACGGTCTTCAATTTTCTGCTGCCTTCTAAGACCGTGCTCACCACTGACAACGGAGCCGCGAATGCGCAGAATGAACACGGTAATGCGCAAACCTTTGAGACGCGCGACATTTTGTCCGAAACCGACGAGGTTGACTCCGTGAAAGGGTTGGGTGGTTATCATGGATCTGTCGTCACTGTCGACGGAGGGAAAATCTATTTTTCGGTCGACGTTTATTCACAACGCTTTGCAAACGGAGTCACGAACGGTATCCCCGTGTTCAACGAGCCATGGAAGAATGTGGTGGCAACACTTTATCACCAACTGGTCGAAGCTCGAACGGACCCGGATGTGGAAGATGCAATTCGATTCTCCTCGGATCTGAATGCAGATCGCTACCTTGGCTGGGTCTCTGACTCCGGGCAGGAAATCGGAGACGGTCCGATTAACCCAGACATTCCAATCACGAGTGTGGTGCGAGAAGTCCCGCTCGCCGACGGAAGCGGCCTGGTGCCTGTGCAGTTGCCGTATTCCAACTTCGTTCACGGCCCCGAGGGCCCGATCCCGCAACCACACCCACTGCCTTGACGCTGAAACGATCATCACGACGGACCATGGTTCAAGCTGCCAGGGCAGCCCCATGCGATCGACCTGGTGTTAAGCGGTGTCGGGTGGTGGCGATGAGCGGTTGCGCCGGCCAATCACTTCACACAATAGAGCGACTGGTTGGAACGCAAGAACATTCGGCCGTTGGCAATTGCTGGTGTGGCGTTAAAGTCAGAATCGTCAAGTGGAGCGTTCTGAGTGATCTGTTTCATATCCGGATCGGCTTCGAAAACGAACGTACCGCTGCGACGAGTGACGACGACAATGTGGTTTCCCGCTTTCACTGGTGAGGCGTAGACCGAACGTCCGCCGGATGCGAGTCCGCTGAGACGAGTGCGAGTTACCGTTTCTCCCGTTTTTGCGTTCACGCAGAACGCCTGGCCTTTGTCAGTCACCCAATACAGGTGACCGTCATGCAGCAGTGGCGTGGGCACATAACTGCTGTCTCGACTTTGCCACAGGCGGTGTGAGTCGGTGATGTTTTTCCGGCCTCCGCGTTTGATGGCGTTGGTTTCCTGAACAGGGTATCCACCGAATGTGTAGAACGCGTCTTCGCCGACAACAACGCCGGGACTCACGTTTCCGCCGTTGCCGATTTCACAATACCAACGCAACTTTCCGTTCGTGGCGTTCAGTCCCCAGACTTCGCCCGGCATGGAAATCACGGCTTCCATGATGCCACCTTCACCTTCCACGATCACGGGAGTGGCGTAGCAGAGTTCCAGACGATCGTAGTCCGCCTTCCACAGTTCTTCACCGGTCTTCGCGTTCAGGCCGATGATCGCCCGCGCTTCTTCGGACGCATTGACGATCAGGATGTCGTTGAACAAAACCGGACTGGACCCCGATCCCCAGCGGCGGTTGCTCGACATCTGACCGACGTCCTTCTGCCACAGTTTCTTTCCGTCAACAGAATAGGCAACGACGCCCGCCTTCCCAAAGAACGCATAGACGTATCTGCCGTCCGAAACAGACGATCCGCTGGCGTAGCCGTGTTCGGTCAGGTAACCGGAATACGAATCTTCTCCGCTCGAAGCAGGAATCGCGTCCTGCCACAACAGCTTGCCGGAATCCGCGTTGACGCATGCCAGAATGCGCCGTGCATTGCTGTAACACGTCACAAAAACGCGATCACCAACGACAATGGGTGACGAAGATCCTTCACCCGGCAGATCCACAGACCAGGCCACGCCTTTGTCGGTTGACCATTCCGTCGGAACGGATGACGCTGCGATTCCCTGACCATCGTTACCGCGAAAGCGAGTCCAGTCTTCGGCGGTTAGCGGTGACGTCAGGAGGGTGCAGTTGCCGGCAAGCACCAGCGCGAGGCGAGTCATGTCGGTTGCCAATGGAAGGAAGGTACAAAGGAAGATAATAGCTGGACGATGGAATACCCCACGTGTCCTCAGGCACAACCCGGGACGCGCGGCGCACCCCGGGGACCCGATCGACCAGTTCAGACTATTCCAGGTCGGGGCGCTGGCGATTCCCGCCGCCCTGCCGTGGACCTCTGCCATCCGGTCCGCCACCGTGACCACCGGGAGGACCGTGTTTGCCCATTTCTTCAACGACTGCAGCCGACATTCTCTTTAGTTCCGCTTGATTCAGTTTGCCGTCCTTGTCGGCGTCGAACGTCATCGCCCGCTGCATAAATTTCTCTGCCGTTGGACGTCCACCCGGTCCGCCCTGTGGTGGAGGCCCGCCGCGTCGTTCACCTGCCTGACCCTGACGGCCTCCTTCCTCACCACGCCGTCCACCTTTGCGGTCACCACGCTGGCCCCGACGTTCTTCACCGCGGTGCACCTCGTCTGAAGTCAGTTGGCCATCTCCGTTTTTGTCGAGTTTCTTCAACGCGGCAGCGGCATTCATGATTTCGCGGGCAGAGATCACATGATCGCCGTCGGCGTCAATGGCAGCCAGCACGGCATTGTGTCCGCCTGGAGGTCCGCCGCCCGGACGACCTCCGCCACCAGGAGGTTGCGCCAAAACACTCACAGTTCCGGCCAACGCGGCCACGGCAAGCATGCAAATCATTCGTTTCATGAGTCTCTCCCGTTGATTCCAGTTCGATTCGGTGCGACCCAAAGTGCGGCCGTGTTAAGGAAGACGTGATCGTCCCCGTTGCGCTACCGCCTAAACACGGAAAGTTCTACGATTCTGCGAAGTACTATCTCGTCAGATCGGCGATCTCGTCCGTCAGCCGAGCAACCGAGCGTTCGAATTGTTGCAGCCATGATCGGTAGGAAGCTGCGTCGGGGAAACGCTTTACCAGAATCGGCTGCAGACGCGCTGCAGTTTCATACTGTTCGCGGGCCGCTTGCAGAAATTGCCGCTGAGGTCCCTGAGATTCGGCATTGCGTCGTTCCAGCACATAAGCCAGTTTGTTGTGCGCGTGAATGAGCGTGAGACTGTATTCCGGCACGTACGGATGCCTGTCGACCAGATCCTGTCCGGCGACAACCGCTCGACGTAAACGCTGTTCGGCGGCTTCCAGATCTTCGGAAACAATGGAATCAAAGCCGCGTGTACTGATGGCCGCCAGAGCGTCGACCTGAGAATAGAGATACTCGGGAGCGTCAGGATAATCGGCCACCAGCTCCGCCAGAATTTCCAGCGCCCGCGTTTCTGCAGCTTGTTCTTCGGGACGCTTTCCGGAAAAACGATCTGAATTCAGACTTCGTAAACACGTTGCCAACAGGTGACGCGTCGCGGGGTCCAGTGGCGTTGCTTCTGACTGCGATTCCAGCAATTCAATCGCGGCGTGGAGATGTTCGTGGCTCGCTGAAGGAGCCAGCCTCCCACCGCGCGGAGGGTTCGGCCTGCGCCGAGGACGGTGTCCCGGTGGAGGTCCGTGCCGTGGACGGTGCCTGTCGCCAGGCGGTGGTCCGGAGCCGGGAGGGCCTGGAGGATGATTGCCGAGTTCGGGAGCGAAATCGTCGACCGTGGACGGGCTTTGACCAGGCAGCAGACGGCGAGCCAACAGGTAGTGTGTGCGTGCCAGCTGATAACGAACCTCCCCGGAATCTCGGTCGGACAATGCCTGCAATTGCAGCAGGGCGGATTCATGCGAAGCCGCAGCTTCCTCCGTGTCTCCGAGCATCAATTGGCCGGATCCGATGTCGTTGTACAAGCCCGCGATTTGCATCTGATAATCCGTCACGTTTGACACGGCAAGTTGCCGGAACATGCTGAGAGCCCGCTTGTACGCATTAATCGCTTCTTCAAACTGTCCGAGCCGTTGATGGATATCTCCGACGCGTTTACGAGCTGTAATGGACCGCAACCGCACCGCTGGTGACTGATCTTTCATTGCAGCCAGCCGATCGAAAATTGGCAACAGCCGCTCCAGCATTTCGGCGGCGTCCTTCGTCAGCACAGTGGTTGTTGGGGAAACGTCGCTGCGGAATTCGGACGACTGGCTGGTCTGCGCGTACCGGTCGAACACCGTGTCGAGCGCCTGCTCGGCATACTCCGATACGGATTCAGCGCGTTGTCGCTGCAGCCGTTCCGCTCGATATCCGGCAACCGACACGACGGCCACCATCAACAACAAAGCCATGGCTTCAAGCGCCGGAAAGACTTCGCGGATCTCATCCGCCAGCTCGGGATGCTCAGCCGCGTAGTCTTCAACAGTCACCGCTGCACCGTGGCGACGACGTTCCAGATATTCTTCCGCGAGGACCTCAATGTCGACTCGCGAATCCGCCGAATTCGACATATCACTCACCACGTTCTTTCGGAATCCGGAAACTGGACCATCATCTGCTGCAATCGCTTGAGCGCGCGGATGAAACGCAGGCTCGCGGTGCCTGGTTCGATCTTTAGAATCTCTGCGGCTTCTGTATTTGTGAGTTCTTCAAAATTACGCAGGGCCAGAATTTCCTGATCGATGGGAGTCATCAGTTCCAAAGCTGCCTGCACCTGTTCGATCGCTTCGACTCGCTGAATCGCCTGACTCGGCGAAGTGAGGCGACCGACCAGCATGTGGGCCATCGATCGTGCCGTGGATTGTGCGGACGCATCCCGCGTCGGAACTTCTCGCGCCATATCACGTGCCTGAGCGCCCAAATGAAACCGATGAGTATCCGCGAGTGTCTGTAGCGTCACCAGCCTGAGCCAAACATACGCCGATGCGTCGTCGTCGGTTTGTTGGAGGTGCGTTAGGCGTTTCGCTGCGTCGATAAACGCTTCCTGCAGGACGTCGTCGACATCCACCCGGCGCGTCAGGCGATGATCGAGACGAAAGTGCAGCATCTGCCGAAGTCGCTTTTGGCACAGCGAGAACAATTCCCCCAGCGCAGCAGACTCTCCTTCGCGCAATCGCTGGACACGTTCACTCGGTATGCCGTGAGCATGCATG